>JAAEPA010000313.1 GCA_024222475.1 Gammaproteobacteria bacterium
ATCAGAAAATTCTCCTCGGCCTGTTTGAAATCCTGCTGGGTACAGAGAAATTTTCCGTAGTTGTTGCGCACGCTTGCCGATTGCGGTGCCAGTTCTATTGCCCGCTGGAAATATTTTCCCGCTAGATCCGGTTGCCCGTATTTCTCGTAGATTAGACCGGCTACGTTGTACGCCTTGACATTATCGGGGTCTTCCTTGAGTGCGAGTAACACCTTACTGAGCGCCCGTTCAGGGTTGTCCTGTTTCAGGTATTGCATAGCCTCCCTGGTATTGGCCTGCGAGTCTGGAGCGGAGATCTTTTCAGCCGAGGGTTTTAGTTGTTGAGCCGCACAGGCGAGCAGTAATAAGCTCAGGCCGAGGATCAATGCCGTTTTCCAATGCTTAGTCGTGAAGGGGTTCATGGATCCACAAATGCCCTCTGAGT
Source organism: Gammaproteobacteria bacterium (assembly GCA_024222475.1). GTDB lineage: Bacteria > Pseudomonadota > Gammaproteobacteria > JAAEPA01 > JAAEPA01 > JAAEPA01. The sequence goes on from JAAEPA010000313.1 coordinate 425, forward strand.
TTGTCTTCGTTTTTTCCGGGGTAGTCTTCTTATGCATAACGCAGGATTCTACGGGTTGGTGAGTCGAGGAGGCTGTCCGAAAATAGAGAACCTACTGCGGAAAAACCATTTTGAGCCAGATTTCCCAATTAAATTCGTTAAATATGCCCAATATTCGCCTTATTTAATTGAAAAATCTGGCTCAAAATGGCTTCCTCCCGCTACGCCCCTATTTTCGGTCAGCCTCCCAGGCGAGTTGCTTGATCTCTTCTTAAAATAACCCGCCCGTGAGGAGAATTCAGCATATAAGTCCGGATATTTTACCTACTTGTCGATATTTGGTGCGCTGAAGGTGTGATCGGTCCCGGAATGTAAAAACTAGCCGCATCACTGATTAGAATTGCGCTTAAGAGCAATCACCAGATCCATGACATTGGTGCCCGTTGGTCCAGTAGTCAGCAAATCGCCACTTGCCTCCAGGAAACGACCCGCATCTGCGGCAGCCAAACATTCCTCAGCCTGCAATCCCGCGGCCTGCCCGCGCTCAAGGGTTCCTCCATCTATCAATCCACCGGCATCCTCGGTGGGGCCGTCCGTACCATCCGTAGCTGCGGCGAGCGTGGCGATGTCCGGCCTTTTTTGCAGCGATATTGCCAGAGCAAGCGAGAGATGCTGATTACGCCCACCCCGCCCGGGCTTTACCGGCAAAGTAACGGTCGCCTCACCGCCCCAGATGTGAATCCCAGCTGGGGCTCGATGCAGTTGCGAGGCCAGTTTAGCGGCGGTCTCGACGGCATCCCCATCAAGAAACTCAGCATGGATCTTCACCGGGTACCCTAACGCCAGCGCCTTGTCCGCCGCAGCTTGTTTGGCATCTTCAAGGGTAGCAATGATAGATGTAGATACCCGCAGGGAAAAATCCCTTTGCGTTGTAGGCGACAGATCGACCCCACCGAGAAGTTTCCTCATAGGTTCTGGAAACTGGGCCAGGCAAGGTTCATCTGATTCTGGCGCCAGCAATCCTGAACCTATAATTGCCGGATCATTCTTAGGGACGTCGGATATCATCAATGCCTTGGCCTCGCGCCCGGCAAGGTAACTGAGCAACTGCCCCCCTTTTATCCTAGATGCGGCTTTGCGAATTTTGTTCATGTCGGCGATGTTCAAACCGCTGGCTAGCAACTCGTCGTTTAAACTTTGCAATTTATCAAGATTCATCCCCTCGGGTAACACTTCCACCAGACTGGATGCTCCTCCTGAGATTAGAAACAGAAAACGTGTCGAAGGCGATGATTCAAGCAAAAAATGGATCAGCACGGAACCGGCAACCAAGCTGTCTTCTCCCGGTATGGGGTGATCTGCCTGTAAGCAGGTGAAACCGGAAAACGAATGCAAATCCGCCTGTAGATGACCATGTTTAGTAATGACCAGACCATGGGTGATTTTGTCATCCATGGCCGCCAGGGCACCGCGTGTCATAGCAGAAGCCGCCTTACCGATCGCGACTAAATGATGGCGACCGATTAGAGGATTATGGGTAAGATACGCCTTTACGGTGCTGAATCCGGACACCCTGGCAATGGCCGCCCGATAGATATTTAGCAGGTCTTCTTTTGGATTCCCTTGCATCACCAAATAAAATCGATGCGGCCATCAAGATGTACCGTGGCGGAAGGATGTGCTGGTGGCGGCCATTGTACAAATTCACGAACTATCCGGGTTAAACCCATGCGCCTTTATCGCGTTTGGCTAATTGAACATATTCGTTAATCTGTGAAATAGTATAATCACGCATGTTTAGATTCTGTTTATAATAGTGTTCGTACCATTCGGCGGTCATTGCAACCGTTTCTTCAAAAGTTAATACAGGTTCCCACCCTAGACGTTGTTTGGCCTTCTCACAAGAAAGTTGCAAAAGGTTTGCTTCCTTTTTATCCCCTTCATGCGGCTCGTGCTGCCAAATGCCTTTGCCCCATTTGTTGATAAACAGTTCTACCAATTCTTGGACGGATTGGATAACGTTCTCCTTGGGTCCAAAATTAAACGACTCACCTGCAACCCCCTTGCTTCCTCTCAATAACGAAGCTCCTAACCACAAATATCCGCTCAAAGGCTCTAGGACATGTTGCCAGGGACGGGTTGCTTCTGGTTTACGAAGAACGATGTTTCTCCCCTGACTCAGGGCCCGAACGCAATCCGGTACAATACGGTCTCTTGCCCAATCGCCTCCGCCAATCACATTACCGGCACGAGTTGCCGCAATCGATGCTAAATTCTTATCTTTAAAAAACGATCTGTAATAGGCGCTAAAGGCGATTTCTGCACAAGCCTTAGACGCGCTATACGGATCTGCTCCGCCTAAACGATCCTCCTCTTTATATCCTTGATCCCAACCAACATTCTCATAGCATTTATCGCTGGTAATCATAACCGCGGCTTGCACTGTTGTTGATGCACGAATACATTCCAAAACATTTACCGTACCTCCCAGATTTGTATCGAAGGTTAGCTTTGGATCTTCATAAGAGTCGCGCACAATAGGTTGGGCCGCTAGATGAAAGACAATATCAGGTTGAACTCGATTAAACATATCTTGGACCTGATCGAAATTACGCACATCTCCTTCAACATCTTCCATCAAATCTCCCAATTCCAGCACATCGAAATTGCACGGTTCACTTGGGCGATATTTAGAAAAACCAAAAACATCGGCGCCCAGCTGGGTTAACCATAAAGCCATCCAGGATCCTTTGAAACCTGAATGACCTGTCACTAAGACGCGCTTATTTTGATAGATATTATGAAATGTCGACATTGTCTCACTCATGAACTTGTGGATTAACCATCGGATTAAACTTAGATCCTGTAAGCATGATCATTTACATGATTTAGGTATATACCCATGGCGGATGGATGCAACTGAAAAGTAGCGAAAGACCTCAGCGTTGTCAATTACGTAAGGTATCGGTCCAAAATCGAAATATTTTAGCTACTTAAGGGGTATCTGGCGGAAGACGGCAAAAGTGGATTGTCGGTCCATGATAAAACGGACTAAATCCGAATATCGGGTTACATCAGACCGTCATAGAAATATCGAAATACTATAGTCATCTTTCGGGCAAAAAACAGAGTATGATTATATAATATACATGATACCAATAGTATTGATTAGTCAATTGCCACAGGGGTTGTACTGGCGAATGATGTGCCGGTTGGTATTGTTGTAGAATAGGTCATGAAGAATGTGATCTTTAGTTTGTTCTTTCACCCAATGCGGGTATAAATGTGATAGATTTTTTCTTGCACCCTGCTGTTCAGGCAGGCGTCTTTCCATTTTTAGCGTCCTTGGTCATTGCGATCGCATTGATGAGGGCTGTCCCATCCCATAGCGATATTGCCCCAGTTATTGCGTTCCTGATTGCTCATATCATTATCTACGGTGTCGGCGATGCAGCCTCGCCTTGGGCGCTGAAGATCATTATTACCTGCATGCTGGCAGCAGTGTTGGGACTGTTATTAGACCGAGTGGAGATGCATCCTAATTATCTGAGGTCTATTTTGTGGTTTATCGGCATGGCCGGGGCGCTTTGGGTGTTTGGCCCTGAATTGAAGAAAATGGACACCAGCAATATCGTGCTAATGGGTATTATGCTTACATTTTATCCGGCTTGGATGACATGGGGCTTGAGTGAAATAAGGTTCAGGCCGGTACAGGTAACTATTGGGCTCACTCTATTAGGCCTGGGTACAGGTATCGCTGCGGTACTAGGAGGGGCTGAGCTCGCGGGACAACTCGCTTTTGCCATCGGATTCGCCTTCGGTGCGGCTCTCTATCTTAGCGTTATCGCCAAATGGAGATTTCCTTCAGGTCTTGCCACCACCCTCCCCGCGGGTATCGCCATCGGTCTATTGGGTGTTGCGGCATTGACCTATGCTATGCTCTCTCCGATCAGCCTGGTCGCTTTGGCGATAATTCCTTTAGTATTATTGATTCTGCCGGAAGATGCCCTGGATAACAGGGGTGGTTTATTGCTGTGGGGAGGTTTGCTGCTGTGTGTCGTTGGGGTAGGCGTTTTTCTCGCCTATGTGGGAGGGATAGGTGGGTATATTTAAGCCAGATATTTCATAAATTGCACAGGTCCTCGTTTGACCCTTGCTTCCACAAGATTGTTGCTCAGTCAGCCGTAATCATGGATACGCCGCTCCTTCGTGAAATCCCTTGTGGAAACAAATCTCTACACGATCCTCGCGCAAATTCATGAAATATCCGAATTAATTCTTAAAGACTGCTCTATTTCACGTTTGGAAAGAAATCCGCTTGATAATGCCCGTTAAATCATGCGAATATTCACGCAGCGATATCCTAATCCAAAAAGTATAAGGGAAAGGAGTCCCCGTGCAGACGATCAGTCCGGATCAGCCATCTTCATCTCATTCCAAAACCCGGTACTCACCGGATATAAGCCGTTTGGCAGATGCCAATCGTCGAGTTTCGGGTGATCGGCGCACCCAGACCCTTTGGGCACATATCAATACAAATCAAAATTTCCGCAAACGCTGTTCAATTCGGCGGGAAGCTAATCGTCATAATACATATCTCGATCGCTACAAGCCCCTATTTGTCTATATTACCTTGGGCGTCCTGTTGTTATCCTGCGTGGATGCTACCTTCACATTAGCCCTGCTACAACGCGGTTCCGTAGAGCTAAATCCTTTAATGGCGTGGTTGATAGATATCAATCCACATCTGTTTGTGGCCGTGAAGCTAAGCATCACGGGGCTAGGTGTGCTTCTACTCTTGGCGCATACCCAATTTCGCGTATTTCGTTCCCTGAAAGTCGTTTATTTATTGTATCTATC
>JAAEPA010000314.1 GCA_024222475.1 Gammaproteobacteria bacterium
ACTCCCCTAACTGGCGCCGCATGATCGTTTGTATTCAAGGCGCGGCAACAGGCGCATAGCCTCGCTATGTAACTGTTGCCGCAACGCCGAATACGAGCGATAAGGCAAGTCAGATAGGGAAGTTATTTAGGTAGCATTCCTAATGCATTGATATTCATTTCGAGGTGCCGGATGCGTGTCTATGGAAGGGGCTTTAGTCTCATAGAGGTTCTTGTCGCAGTGGCCATTATGGCGAGCTTGGCTACGGTGGGTATAGGGGTCGCGGCCAAGGTCTTGAACCGGCAACGACTGGATAAAGAACAGGAAACCTTAGATCAAATCGGTAAAGTTGTCGAACGCTATTACGCCGACACAGGGGTGTGGCCTGCCGATTCCGACGGTGCCGGACCCTTGAGCGCATTGGATGAATTGACTGCAGATTATCAGGGGGTCGGCAGTAATTGGCGGGGGCCTTATATCGCGCTTACCGGTAATGAACTCAATCAAAGTACCTGGTGGAAACCAGACCTGAGCATTAGCTACAACACCCGTATCTTATACGCCGGAACCGGGGCCTCATCACAACGTGCAGCCATTCTTTCCTACGGTAACAATCACAGTGCGGAAACCACTGTTGATGTCGCGAATCTGCCATGGGCGTTTAATGTCAGTGATGCAGGGATCAATATCAATGTAGCTACTGCGATACGAGATTATATTGATAAGGCTCAAAAGACGCTGTTCTTATTGGATGATGCCGCCGGCAGGGCGAAGCCCGGCGCGCTTGATGATCTAGACAGTGGTGGTGTGGCGACTCAGCAGTTGATCAATGCAAGTTATATTGGCAGTGCTTTGGCGACGGATCCCTGGGGACAGGCGTATTACTGGGATATCACAAATAATAATTTTTTCAGCTATGGATCTAATCGTATTCTAGGGGGCGGAGATGATATTTCTCAGACCAGTATGAACTATATCAATGGGGGTGGGGGACTGAATTGACTAGTGGCGGGCGAGGACGTTCTATAAATAACGTCAGTTATGTGGGCTTAAATTAAAGATAAAAGCGACTCAGCCGCAATAAATCGATAAGTTATAGATTATCTAGAGGGTATTGACATGAGTGCTTCACAATATTCAAAAAAATTATCTAGACGCTCCCTCAGCAAGGGCTTCACCCTAATTGAAATGCTGATCGCTGTGGCCGTGATAGCCGTAATTGTCGGCACCATCGGCCCCAGTCTGGTAAAGAAACTCTCCGAAAGCCGTAATGTCAAAGCGATGGATACGGTGCGTTCCTTTCGTGCGGCCACTGCAATGTTCTATCAAGATACCGGAAGTCTCTCTATGCAAGAGCGTAGTGACTTGGCTGCTGGATATGGTAGCTCATATCGCATGTTGAGCAATGGCTATACGGCAGGCGGTGCGACCGGAACGACCCCGGCAGCCGGTTGGAACGGCCCTTATATTGAGCAAATGGTGACCATCAAGACAAATCCTGCAAAAGCTGGATACAATTACTGGGGGACCTCACGTTATGGAAGCTCAGGATGGGATCGTAACAACGATAGCGCCGCTGATACCGGTTATGGAAGTGTCTCAGTCCTGTACTTTGATACCGGCACAAATACAGCTTACCAAGATGTGGTAAAGACATTCATAGGTGGCCTGGAGAACTCTACGGACAATGGCGATACCTTGACTGGAAATATCACCCATTGCACGATTGATGTAAACGGTGGATATCAGCACAGTGGGGCAAAAAGTGGTCCGGATGGTTGTGTGTTGCTTAATGTCTTTTGAGGAAATGAATTTGCCTAGTGCTGAATTCCAATCAACGTGCACTAGCCAACTGTTCTTTCAGAAATGTCCTGAACTGACCATTGTCGAATACTATCCGATATTCGCTGAACAGCGCGAAAGTCTCTGCCGATAATCGGTCTTCTCGCACTAATTCTTCCAGTGTAGTGGGAGCTCTTCCCATGCTGTCTCGAAATTGCTTTGCTGCCTCACGAATGTTTTGTATCGCAACCATTCTTTGCAAGCGTAACTCCAGGTAGGCTCTGGTCTGTGTATCATCTATGCTCATTAGATAATCCCGCATCACCTCGATAGCGGTTTTCATTTCTCGGTCCTCACCTAGTTTGGTAGTAGCCAATAAATATGCGCTATAGCTGCTAGGCGCACCTTTTTCAAGGGCCAGTCGAAACCAAGGCAAAGAGGCCTCATACTCCTTCATATAGTAGTGATTGAAGCCGATCCAAGCAGGTACCTGCCAGCTATCCCACTTTTTAAGGGCCACATCTTTTAGAAATCGATTGGCCAGGCGGTAGTCTTCCTTGTCCCGCAATGCCAGGATACCTCCCCCTAGTACATAGGCAGATCGAAAATCAGGGTCCAAGTCCGTGACAGTATCTAGTATATTATGAAACCAGGTGATGTTTTCGATTAAGCGATCGTGCTGAAACTCCATCTCGCCAAATCCAAGTACGGCCCGAATCAGCAACAAGTCCGCTAACAACCCCTGATGGCCTAAAGAAGCAAGCTGCAGTAAGCGGCTGTGTGTGACGTGACCGGTCTTGAACCGCAGATCTAGCCGGCGTTCTGCCCAGCTCCGGGCGTCGGGTAACATGTCGTGCAACAAGTTCGCCATGACCAGCATGAGCAGCCCTGCCATAACCATCCGCAGGTCGAGACGGGCGTTAGCGCGGTTTTTCACAGCGCCTGCCTATTGAATATCAGAACGGTAATGACCAGAACCACAGCTATCCATGTCGAGGCATAAGTCAGGGTCAGGAATAACTCTTCCATGGGTACCGCCTGCTGATAGGAGGCCAATAAGCGAATGTTGAGGCGCTCTAGGTCTGGCAGGAACCATCCCATAAGGGTTGACGAAAACTGCTGCCATGCCGAGCCTTTTAGGTCGGCGATGCGTAGCGCCTCATTCAAGCCATGTCCACTCACATATATCCCGAACGTCAATAGGCCATTCAAGGCCTGGCTACCAACCACGGTGGAAAACAACAAGCTAAATGCAGCGATCAAATTGAGTTCAAAGAATATATAAATCAGTGACTGAATCAAGGGCCATCCCAGCTTACCATAGTGTATGCTTACGAGTGCCAGTACGACCCCATTAAGGGTGACAAAGATTGCGATCAAGGCCGCGAAACCCAGCCATTTTCCGAGCAGATAGTTACCGCGGCTGCAGCGAATGATCAATGCATGTAACATGTGCTCGCGTTCTCTGTAGAGTGACGCGGTGATGAAAAAGACAATGGTCACTATCCCAGTGATTAGGATTCCGCTCTGTCCTACATCCAGCAATATCTTACCCATATCACCAAAGGCGAGTTGACTCATATACCAGGCAAAGCCTAAGAATAATATTGCCAGACCTACGATAGATAGATACAGCCGGTCACGTAAACCCTCTATAAAGGTCATATGCGCAATGGAACTCAGCTGTCTCAACAGTTTGGGTTACTTCCGTTAGCGATGCCTTGGTTCTCCCAGATAAATGCACTCTCTAGATCACTCGTGTTATGTTTTTTGAGAAATTCAGCGACACTGCCTAAGTATTGCAGTTGGCCTTGAACTAAAACCGCCAGACGGTCGCACACGGCCTGCACCTCGGCTAGTACATGGGTACAAAGCAACAGACTGGTACCCTTGTTTTTTAACGCTAACATAAGTCTCTTGACATCATTGCGACCGATGGGGTCCAGGCCTGTAGTCGGTTCATCCAAGATGATGCATTCCGGATTACCCAAGATGGCTTGGGCCAATCCGATTCGCTGCATCATACCCTTTGAATACCCTCGTAGGCGTCGATCAGCGGCTGTGCCCAGACCTACCTGCGTTAGGACCTGATCAACCTGCTTGGAGCCAGCTTGATCCATCTTCGACATAAAATGCAGAAACTCACGGCCCGTGAGATGGGGGTGGGGAACGAACTTCTCAGGAAGGTAACGAATATAGCGATGAACCATCGATTCATTCAGCGGACTGCCGCGATAGGATACAATGCCCTTGGTCACTGGCAGAAAACCCAGGGCGGCTTTGATGGCAGTGGTCTTTCCTGCGCCATTGCTGCCAATTAGACCCAGTACCTCGCCGCGGTACAGGGTGAGTGAAAGTGAATTGAGCGCCTTCACTTTTCGGGAGCCAGGGTAGCTAACGCTGACCCGCTTTAAGTCTAAAAGGGTTTCAGCCATATTTTTAGTTTGGGGGCCTTTACAACAGCACGGAGCATGGTGTCGAAATGGTTTTGCAGCAACCCTCCACCGCTGATCTATGGTAAAAAACAGATGAAGATAATAAGACTATCAAGTCCTGTAGCTCTGTAGGTTAGGTTAGCGCAGCGTAACCCGACGCAACGCCTGACCTACCACCATCAGTCTGTCGGGTTACGCTGCGCTAACCCGACCTACTAGGTGCCGACTTGCCTTATCGTTCGCATTTCCTAGCGCTCTCGAAACGCAGTGCTGAATCCTCTGGAGACAGGTTTCATGTGATAGTCGAGAATTGTTTTGGAGCCTGTTTTAATATCGGTTTTGACGGTCATTCCGGGAATAATACGAAGTTTATCGGGCTGTTCTGCCAGCCAAGATTTCTCGAGTTCGATTTCAGCACGATAGTAGGGGTTGCGCTTTTCATCCAGATAGGTGGAGGCCGATATCTGTTATACATTGCCTTTAACCGTTCCGAAGCGGGCCCAGTCGTAACTGTCTATCTTGACATCAGCGGGCTGGCCGGTGTGGATATGGCCAATATCATTCGGAGAAATACGTGCTTCCACAATCAGGTCATCGCCGGTTGGGACGATTTGCATAATGACCAGACCGGGATTCACCACGGCATTGATTCGGGTAATAGAGAGCCCTTGCACTATACCTGCCACCGGGGCCTTAACATGCAGCCGGGAGACGTGATCCTGTAGTCTGACCGATGTCTGTTCGACCCTGATAGCCTGACAAATCGGTCCCCCTTATTGGAGACCGATCAAATTGTTTTACACTTTGACTTGCGGTCGAAAGGGCTTGACATGAAGGGGGGGGTTGGAATTGCGGAGACAGTATACTAAATTCCCTTGTACGGGCATGGGTCAAGGCTTCAAAGGTTCTAATGCTGCGAGATATCTGTTGTCATGTCTTGAATACAAACGATCATTCGGGCTAATAGGTGCTAGTTAGTAAAGTTATTTAGTTCGCATTCCCTGAATTCAGGATCATTAACTTTCTAGTTGAGCCTAATTAAATATACTATCCCCGGTATTAGTGCGGCATCACCAACTCAATGGTTGGAAAATAGGAAGCAAATCGCCCCTTATCCCTCGTCATCAGTTTAAACCCTTCAACCGCAGCCTGCGCCCCAATAAAAAAGTCAGGTAATACATTTAGTCTGGAACCCTTATTTCTTCGATATTTTAAAAATATTTTCCCTGCCAGAAACAACGATTCACGCGAAAGAGGCCAAACTTCAAAATCCAGAGTTTTTATTAACGCTTCTGTTTCTTCAATAGTGTCATAACCAATGGAACACTCTGCATAGATGATCGGATTTATAACAAATCGATTGTTTGCATCCATTTTCTCTAATGTGCCGGCAGACCATTCAAACCATCCGCTTTTTGGGTCAGCTAAATCTGTGACAACACAGGTATCAATCAAAACAATTGCCATAAGACTAGCCTCGGGTTAAGGCGAGAATTTCTTCTGTGGACATTGTTAGTTTTCCCGCTTTATGCGCGGCCCTGAATCGACTCGTTTTTGTCCGGTTTTGCTTTGTCTTTTTTAGAAACCACCTACCTCTTTCATCTCGAACAAAATCAACATCGGTCTCAGACGGCCTGATTCCCATGTCTTCCCGAACCTTCTGTGGAATGGTGACCTGCCCTTTACTTGTAACTTTCATTTCTTTGATCTTTTAAATAAGTATTACGGTAATAGTATTACTCTGTCCGAGGCCAGTCAAGGGGCTGAAAATTGGTCAGAATAAACCTGGATTAATCAGTTAGAAAGTCATTTAATTCGCATTCCCAGTCGGACATTCTACGGCTCACTCCCCTTTTTCTTGGAAACATCAGGTAGCGGGAATCTCAGAGTCTGGGACAAGAGACGGAATGGTCTTGCTTAGATTTATGTCGAGATCCATAATGGCGCCATTATGGATCTATTTTGGAGCATATCTAATGCCAACGAATCTCTCCATCAAAAAGGTACCTGATGAACTTGTGGCCCATCTCCGCAGTCGAGCAAAGGACCATCATCGCTCCCTTCAAGGTGAGCTTCTATCCATCATTGAGGCAAGTGTCCGAGAAGATACCATTCTTACCCCCAAGGCTATTTAGGAGAAAATACAGCGACTAGGTCTGCGCTCTCCTGCTGAATCGGTCTCCATGATCCGAAAGGACCGGGATGTTCGTTAAGGTCGTCGATGCATCAGCCCTCGCCACTGTTTTGTTTGGAGAACCTGAAGCGATGGCGGAACGCCTTCAAGGATAGACCCTGACCGCCCCTCTATTACTGCCCTTCGAACTGGCCAGCATCTGTTTGAAAAAGATGCGCCGTTACCCAGCGCAACGGATACTATTCCTCGAAGCTTTAGAATTATTTGGAGAAATGGGCATCACTCAATTAAAAGTGAATGGCCGCGAGGTTGTGATCCTTGCAGAGCAGACGGGATTATCAGCATATGATGCATCCTATTTGTGGTTGGCTCACCAACTTGGGGTAGAGCTTGTAACTATCGACAAATCCTTGGAAAAAGCCGCTCAAAATACACAATAAATCCCCGGTATATACTCATGACGAATGCGTTTTCAGCTTACATGAGTTCAGGGGGTTCCAATGTCGTCCATTTCTCAGTTTCTGTGGTGTATTATGGTGCCAATTCAGAGTCCATGCTTAAGAGAGATTTATGAGCGATAGTTTAGAACTAGATTTCGAAGGCATTGAACGTATGCCGGTGATGGCCTTTGTCGAGAAGGCTTATCTAGATTATTCCATGTATGTCATCCTGGACAGGGCGCTGCCCCATATCAGCGATGGCCTTAAACCGGTGCAAAGACGCATCGTTTACGCCATGTCCGAATTGGGTCTTTCGACGGCTTCCAAACACAAGAAATCGGCACGTACGGTCGGGGATGTCATCGGCAAGTTCCACCCACATGGCGACAGCGCCTGTTACGAGGCGATGGTGTTGATGGCTCAGGATTTTTCTTACCGATACCCGCTGATCGACGGTCAAGGTAATTGGGGTTCAGAGGATGATCCCAAGTCGTTCGCGGCGATGCGTTATACGGAATCACGGCTTGCCCCCTATGCACGATCATTGTTACAAGAGCTGGGGCAGGGCACGGTGGACTGGCAACCGAATTTCGACGGTACACTGCAAGAGCCGGTGGTGCTGCCGTCCAGACTGCCGAATGTGATACTCAATGGCGGGACGGGCATCGCCGTGGGTATGTCCACCGATATCCCCCCACATAATATCCGCGAGGTGGTCTCGGCCTGTGTTCGCCTGCTGGAAGAGCCAAACACCAGCGTAGAGGCATTGTGTGAACATATCCTGGGGCCGGATTACCCCACCGATGCTGAGGTCATCTCAACCCCGGATGAACTTCTCAAGATCTATCGTACCGGTAACGGAATGATACGTATGCGGGCGTGCTTTGAGCGAGAGCATGGGCAAATCGTCATTACCGCACTTCCCCATCAGGTTTCCGGTGCTCGGGTGCTGGAACAGATTGCTCAGCAGATGCAATCCAAGAAACTGCCGATGGTAGAGGACCTGCGTGACGAGTCCGATCACGAGCATCCCACTCGCCTGGTGATCGAACCGCGCAGCAACCGGGTAGACATGCAAGGTCTATTGTCTCACCTTTTCGCTACCACGGATTTGGAGAGGACCTATCGGGTCAATATCAATGTGGTCGGTACCGATGGCCGTCCACAGGTCAAGGACCTGCGCACCCTGCTGGTGGAGTGGCTGGCATTTCGTACCGAGACCGTGCGCCGCCGCTTGCAGTGGCGTTTGGAGAAGGTCCACAGGCGATTGCATCTCCTCGAAGGATTGTTGATCGCCTATCTTAATATCGATGAAGTCATCGCCATCATTCGCTACGAGGATCGGCCCAAGCCGGAGCTCATGGCCCGATTCCATCTCAGCAGCGATCAGGCCGAGGCCATTCTGGAACTTAAATTGAGGCATTTGGCCAAGCTTGAAGAGATGAAACTTCGTGGCGAACAGGATGTGCTGTCCGAGGAGCGTGATGGGCTCGAAAAAATCCTAGGTTCGGCGCGTCGACTGAGGCGGTTGGTGCGTGATGAGCTACTTGCCGATGCGAAAATCTATGGCGATGAGCGTCGCTCACCCATCGTCAAGCGTGAGGCCGCCAAGGCGATGGACGAAACGGTGCTGATTCCCTCCGAACCGGTGACTGTGGTCATCTCTCAAAAGGGATGGGTGCGTGCGGCCAAGGGTCATGAATTGGATCCCCAAGGACTAAACTATAAGGCCGGTGACGGATACCAATCCTCGGCTCGCGGCCGTAGTAACGAGATGGCGGTGTTTCTCGACACCACGGGGCGTACCTACACCCTTACTGCTCATAATTTGCCCTCGGCCCGTGGTCAGGGTGAGCCTCTTAGTGGCCGACTTCATCCACCCAATGGTGCAACCTTCGTCGCGGTGATGATGGGGGCGGCGGACGATCAGTATTTGTTGGCCAGCGATGCCGGATATGGATTTATCTGTAGCTTAGGCGACATGCAAACACGAAACCGGGCAGGAAAGGCTATGCTGACACTGCCGAAAAGGGGCGAGGTGCTACCGTCGTTAAGAATTGAGGATCAACTGCGGCAAAGGGTTGTAGCGGTTTCCACGGCAGGTTATATGTTAGTCGTTTCATTGGAACAGCTCCCTCGGCTGAATCGAGGAAAGGGCAATAAAATTATCAATGTTCCCGCGGCTAAGCTGAAATCCCGGGAGGAATTCGTGAGAGGCATCGTGCTGATCCGGGACAATGAGAAACTAACCCTCTATGCCGGTAAGCGACATAAAACGATGCGGCCAACAGAGGTGGAGGAGTATGCAGGAGAACGCGGTCGTCGCGGGTGTAAATTGCCAAGGGGTTATCAGAAGGTCGATGCTATTGTGGTGGTAAAACGTCCGTAGTGAGTCGTTTTTTGGTATTTAAAATCACCGAATCTTCGCTATTTCTACAGCGCTCACAAAACTGCCGGAAGTAAATTTGAACGGCAGATGCTGGCCTGAAGGGCCGAAATCTAGGGAGGTCCTCCGTAAGGAATGCTCCCTAAATAACTTCCCTATCTAGCTAGCCTGATCGCTCGTATTCTGCGTTGTGACAATAGTTACATAGCTAGGGCCATGCGCCTATTGTCACGCCTTGAATACAAACGATCATTCGGCGCCAGTTAGGGAAGTTATTTCATTCGCATTCCTAAGCGGGTATTCGGTATTGGCATAGAACACCGGCCCATTGTGGGGGCACCCTGAAAATCATCGTCGCGATTAAAGACCCCTCTGTGATCACCCTCAATCAAGTTATTGAGTTGATTAACAACGCTTGGGGCATCCCAGTAAATCGCGCCATTGATACCATAAATGATTCTGCCATCCGGTCCGATAATAAAAGTGGAAGGAAACACCAGTACATTCCACTGGGCAGCAACTCGACCATCGCTATCCAGTAGCACCGGAAAATCAACCTTGATCCTATTCATAAACTCATCAATGCGCTGTTTGTCCTCGGCATAGTTTACCGAGACGAGTTCAAACGGCTGATTCTTCATCAGCCCCTGCAGACGGTTCAGCGCGGGGATCTCTTCAACACAGGGCTTACACCAGCTGGCCCAGAAATTCATCACCGTCACCTTGCCTCGGTAATCGCTGCGCTGAAAACGCTGACCCCGCATATCGTAAAGATCCATCGGTAACGGCATGGGATTGCCCTTGAAGGGTTTCAACTCTATGTCTAGCCCTAGACCGACAGGTGCTTCAATCTCTGGCAATACGGGCGTCTTCAAGGAGGTCGGAATTTTCGCCAGTAGACCTGCAATTTTGACGAGCTCACCAGGTAGCTGCCGTTGGATCTCGGTTGTTGCTGCTGCGCTATCTCCTTCATAAAATACACCGGTAACTCCCGCCAGCACCTTTATGCTCACCCATGATCCACCCTTTTGTAATCGCTCTATCACTTCGTGCAGTTGCCAGCGATTTCCCCGATTGCCGGCTTGGTATAACATGATGGGTAGATTAGTCGCCGATACGATAGGCGCATAGACGGGGCCGAGCCCCAGTGACGGGATGCCGTGATACAGCTCCGGAGAGAATAGAATCGCTCCGGATAGGTAATTTTCAACCCTGGCCTGCTTGGTGGTATTTGTTTTCTGCACCTGTCTTAGCTGCCAGCGCCGGGCACCACGCAAAATGGGAATGGCCCCATAAGAACGCGATAACAGGATAATCTGCTTGCCGGTGACTTGGTGCGCCTGTTCAACGAGGCCGGCGACATAACTGCCATCCAATTTGCGCATCGTGGCACTGCTCTTGGGCAAAAACAGGCTCTCTGACAAATCTACATACCAGACCTCAACCCCGCGCTTGACCAGTTCAGCAGACATTATTGCCGCTCGCTCAGGGCCTCCAAACCCCGGCGCCACCCAGATAATCAAATGCTTGCCCTGAGCAGGATAACGCTCGATAGACAGTGTTTGATCAAGCACCTCGACATCGAGCGACTCATTCCCATGGGCTAAGGCATGAATAAAGGTGATACAAAGCAGCAGGATGAGGTGTCGCAGTGGATATTCGCCCATGGGTTCACGGTAATGCAGCAGTTAATAAAAAAGCAATGCAAAATTCAAGTACTATATTTTAAGCTAAATTCTGCGTTCACTAATTAAATCAGGTAAACCCCCGGCACAGCCGGGGGTTTACCTGATTTAATCAATTCCGGAATGACGATACCTGTGAATGGTTACCAACGATCGGCTCAATTGCAATATCGTTCCTGGTCGGTGCCCTTCGTAAACCCTAACCTGGATATTTCATGAATTCGCGTGAGGGTCGCGCAGTATATTGTTTTCACAAGGAATTATCCGAAGGCGTCGCGTATCCTTGATTATGGGCAACTGAGGAAAATTCTTTGTGTAATCAATAGACAAGCAAGGACGCGCGCAATTTATGAATTATCCGGGCTAAAGAGCCGAGATATTGAAAATCGCTGGTTTAGCTCTATATAGTATCAACTTGAATAGTGGAAAGTGTGTGTAATATATTCTGAGTGGATGGATTGAAAATGAAACGTATCTTGCTGTTCCTAGCAACAAACTTTGCGGTATTGATCGTGCTGGGCATCGTGCTGGGCATCGTGCTGCAAGTGCTTGGTGTCGACTCTTTATTGGCTGAAAATCAGGCTGACTTGAATCTGCAGGCACTGTTGGTGTTTGCCGCTGTTTTTGGGATGGGTGGGTCACTCATTTCACTGGCGATATCCAAGTGGATGGCCAAACGCTCCATGGGTGTGCAAATTATCGATGTCCCTGCTAATGGAACCGAGCAATGGTTACTGGAAACTGTCCGTTTGCAGGCTGATCGTGCGGGCATAGGCATGCCCGAAGTGGGCATTTTCCCTGCTAATGAACCCAATGCCTTTGCCACGGGTATGAATCGCAACAACGCTCTGGTAGCCGTCAGCAGTGGTCTGTTACAGAATATGACCTCGGATGAGGTGGAGGCGGTATTAGGTCACGAAATCAGTCATGTGGCCAACGGTGATATGGTGACACTAGGGTTGATACAGGGGGTTGTGAACACCTTCGTCATATTTCTCTCTAGAGTCGTGGGTCACGTCGTCGACCGGGTGGTGTTCAAGACCGAACAGGGCTATGGGCCCGCCTATTATATTACTTCGATAGTTGCACAGATCGTCTTTTCGATCCTGGCCTCGGCCATCGTGATGTGGTTTTCGCGCTGGCGAGAATTTCATGCCGATGCCGGCGGGGCCCAGCTTGCGGGTAGAGATAAGATGATTGCCGCCCTGCGGCGCTTACAGATGGCGCAGCAACCACACGATTTGCCAGGCGAGCTGGCTGCTTTCGGCATCAGTGGGGGACTGAGTGGTGGATTGAAGAAACTCTTTATGAGTCATCCACCGCTGGATGAACGGATCGCTGCCCTGGAGGATCTAGGTTGAAGTTAGATTGTACTGGAAAAATCAAAATCCATGTCTTCACCGGGTTCGCGTAGAAAATTACCTTGGATGTAGTTTACGCCTATACTCCAGAGTACGGATAAGGCGGCTGCATCCTCTACGAAGGGGGTGATCGTTTTTTGACCTCCAATGCGGGCCGTTTCGTTGATGGTTCGCACCGCCTCCTGGTTTTCGCTATTGGTGCCTATTTCCCTCATTAGGCTTTCATCGATCCTCAAGTAATCGATCGGCATGGCCTTCATGAGCTGGAAGGGTTTGAGTCCTGTGCCGAAACCATCAACAGCGAACTGGCAGTTCAGCCGATTGAGACCCTTGGTAAACTGAATGGCTTGTTTTAGGTGGGTGATAATGACCTCTTCCTTGATTTCGAAGACTAGATTTTCGGGTAAGATTTGTACCTTCTTCAAGTAGTCACTTAACCATGACAACATCTGCGGGTCCTGGAGAGTGCCGACGGTCAATTTGATGAACAAAATGGTCTGAGGACTGGACTCGATGACCCCTTTCAACTTGTTCAGGGCTCGGGTGATCAACCAGCGGTCTAAGTCCTTGGATATGCCGGTACGTTCTGCGCTAGGTAAGAATTCAGTGGCGGAGATTTCTTGTCCCCGCTCGTCCAAAAGGCGTATATAGGTTTCATAGCGCTCGCTTGAATCGCCATTCAGACCAATAATAGGCTGATAGACAAGTCTTAGTTGATCGTTTTGCAGTGCCTCCTCAATTTTTGATTTCCACAGCTTGTCCTTTTGTTTCTGAGTCATTTCTCCTTCCGTGGGGATATAGATCGTAATATTTTGATCATTTTCGACCTTGGATTGTTCCACGGTGTTTTCTACACGCAACAAGATTTCATTGATGTCGGGGGAGTTTTCATCGATCTGCACCACCCCTATACATAGGCGGGGAGACACCGACTTCCCATCGACTTCGAAAATCTGTTTGTTTACTGCGCAAAGTATCTCATCGAGATAGGACTTCAGATCTTTCGTGGTATGGTGATCTCTGAGTAGGGCAAAGGATTCTTCACCGAACCTCGCCAGGGTTTCATTCTTTTCGCATTGGCTTTTTATGGTTTTGGCGACAGCGGTTACCACCGTATCCGTGGCTGCGGGTCCGACCAGGCCTTTAATATCTTGTATATTACAAATCTGAAGCTGTACTAACGCGTAGTTATGTTCTCCTTGGGTGGCTCGGTTAATAGCACCTTCTAGCTGTTCCACGAAATATGCACGGTTGTACAAGCCGGTGCTGATATCTCTCTGGCTGAGTTGCTTTAATTGTTGTTCGAGTTCCCTGGTATTGCCCTGATTACGGATAACGATTTGGGTGCATTCCTCCCCGTCGATACTAGCGGGGCTGAATTCCATCTGGGTTTTGAGTATCTTGCCGTTGGCATGTTGCAGCTCAATATCGAGTCTCTCATTATTTCCCTGCACCTTATGGAGATGGCGCAAGGTCTGTTTCATGGTTTGTTGATGTCCGGATGCTACCAGGTCCATCACTGGCAGTCCCTCGATTTCGTCCAGCTTGTCGTACCCCAATAGGTTCAGATAGGTATCGTTGGCATAGACATGCATGCCCTCGTGTACATAGCAGATGGAGTCTCGAGAACTGTCGAGCAGGGTGCGGCAGCGTTTTTCAGTTTCGGTGATCGAGACCTCAAGTTTTCTGAGCTTTCTCCATTGTTGCTGAAATTTATAGGTTCGATAGACGGCTAGTTTCAAATGTTCGGGATTGGATTTGTAGACTAGATCTTCAGCGCCAAGGAGCATGCATTCAGCAATATTGGCGGATTTGTCCGAAGATACTGCGATCACTGGAATATGCTTACCCGCTTCACGAATGCAGTCTACTGTTTTTTCCAGATCGATTTCTTGTGTTCCCAACGTATACAGTACGATGTCCGTGGAATGCGCTCCCAGCGTATCAAGCAGGTCTTCCGCGTCTTCGGCGCGCTTGGTACGTACCGCCCAGCCACCTGACTTGATCGTGCTGATCAAGGTTTCCGCATCGCTTAGATTGTCCTCGATGATTATTATGCGAATGAGGTTTTCCATAAGCCTGAGTAATTATGTCCATGTGAAACCTAGTCCATGCAAGCATGATTACTTGCGGGATCTAGGTGGAAAAGCGGCTGCCGTAAAAATTAGCGGCTGGTATGCGACTGAACTTTAATGTGAAAATTTATTTTAAGATCTGTCAGTGCGAGGGGCGGGATCTTGAGATGTGGGTTTAAAGTGCTGACCAAAGGGCATCAAGGTCTTGTTGTTCTTTTTCTTCGGTGTTGTCTTTTTCTTCTATGTCAATGTCATGATTGGAAATGTTGAGATAGTTAAACTGTCTGAAGCTGGCGCTGTGCTCACCCAATTCAGTAAGTTCTATCATCGATTTGCGGTTGGGTAATTTGATGTGGATTTGATTGCCCTGATGGAATATATCTGCGGGTACGATGAGGCTGGGTGGTTGACTGATGACATTGACCCGCGGTAGGAGGAGGGCCTTTATCGGCTCACTGCTGTCTTGGCGGCGAACAGCATTCTTTTCCACCGTGGCGATCAGCGCCGTAGGCGCCAATAGTTTCATGCCGACCTCCAGACCGCGGTTGTCATGAAACTGCATCCAGCGGATCATGCCGAGGCGCCAGTGGTATTCCTTGCCATCGGTTTCGCGCAGGGCCAGCAGCTCCCCGACATGAGCCTTTGAATTCCGTGCGTTTTTCCAGAGCAGACGATATCCGCCGGCGCTGGCATTCATGATTTCCCACGTTTGCCAACTTGAGGGGATAAGTTCTTCCTGATGCGATTCAGGGATATCGTTCTGATCGGAAAGAGCATTTCTGTTTGCCAATAAGTTATTAGTAACAATGTTACCTTTCCCAATCATATCCCAGGCATAAGAGGTATCGCCCTGCCGGGCAAGTTTGGGGGGGATAATATATTCACCACTGTTGTTAAAGCCTTTAGCTTTAGGCGTTAGCATCAAAGAAAGTTCGTTTGGAGAGGCGATTTTTTGTTCCTCTGTCTGCACGTATTCCAGGTCATCGCGTATGGCTTGGTGGATATCCTTGATCCCAATGACTACACTGACCGTTTCGTGTCGCTCTAGCCGTTTGAAACGGCGTTTAGGATTGGTAGCCAGGCTTTTTAGCAATCGATGGGCCAAATCCACCGTAAGGGTCAACGGGGTGCTAGCGGCTCCCTCCTTCGGTTCGGTAATATCGTCATCAATCTTGGTATTGAGTTGCTCGATGAGCCCGCTTACATTCAAGTAGAGATTAGAGGATGAAATTGCAATATCTCTAAGGACGGCATATTGAGGGGGCGCGTCCAGGTTGGTATTCATGTAGTGAGTATTCCCTGTGCTGTCTTGTGCGGGAGAGTCTGAAATATCAGCGTAAGCGCTGGTCGTTTCAAAAAAGACCGAAAGCCTAGCGGCTTCACCCTGGCGTAGCGTGGCAGGTTTCGCCAAGGAAAGAAGGATTATTTGGGTGAATGCCTCGTGGATGGTCGATTTTTCTATCGCGGAATAATCGCTGTCCTTTATCGGTCTACCAAGCAAGGCATATTGCTCGGCATAGAGATAAAGCTGATAGATGTCCCGCCATACACCAGGTGGCGTTGAGCCGTAGATCTGGTAGGTTTGCAGCAATCGTTGGCCAAGGTAGCGCAAGGCGCGGTGTATGCTCATGGCCGTGTGTTTTTTGTCTAGTTTGGCCTCACCGTTGGCTACTTGCTGTATGACGATTTTGTATCCTATAGCCATTTCTGCCAACAGTGTCTGGCGCAATGCTATGACTTTAGCGCTTTTTGACGGCAGCGGCAGGCTTCGTGCTACCAAATGTCTGCGCAGATTCTTAATGATGGTCGTGGCCGTCGGCCGCATGGCTTCCATGATTTCAAGCCGGTGTTTAACGGGAATATTCTGCCGGTTCGTCGTTTTGAGGCCGTTGAAAAACTGTCGAGTAGTTTCTCCACTATTAGTGAGGGGAAGTTGCTTGAGCCAGCGCCGAACTTTACGTGGCTGAGTCGGGAAGGCTTGGTCAGGATCGGGCTGATTTGAGAACCAGGCTAGCATATCTAATTGCCTATTGAGGTAATGATTTGCCTAAACTGTTTTGGAACGAGATAGGGCAGGGGGTTAGATTTCGTGACCTTAAGCCATACTTGAGATACTTATAAATACATTTGATGAAAATTTCCTATAAACCCGCGTTTTTAAGTGATAGCCAGAGGTAGATCTTTTAGCCGACATTCCGCACATCCTCCAGCCATTCCCGGAATATAGTTCTTCATGGCCTGCTCTCGGCAGCTTCAGCAAAGCCTCCTAGGAGTCTGTCGGACTTAGGTGATCGTAGCGAGGGAAAGACGGGTTGAGACGGATTTTTCGATCGTTTGAGGCGAATAGCCGTAGCTATTAAACGAAAAGGATCGGGAAATCTGTCCAAATCCGGCTTTTCCGCAGTAGATCGTCCTAAGTCCGACAGGCTCCTAGAATCATGTCCAGACCTCGATCGGCGCGAAGGGCGCGGATAGTGGCGCCAGGGGTAAAGAGATGATGGAAGCGATCAACGTCGAACTCGTCTTTGAGGAAATCGGGCAAGCGCGTCTCGGTCTCACTCTCGGCTTGGGCAAAGACGTGAGCTTGCATTACAAAGCGACCGGGCTTAGGCTGACGGAAAGCCCATCTTTCTAGGCTTTCGGGAGGAGTGAAATGTCTAGACGAGATCGCAGCACCAAGGACCGCGAGCCACGGGGCGAAAGTCGGCGCAGCCGTACCCTGGGTCGGCGTACATTCTTTGCCCGTCTCTCCGGTGCCACTGCGGCAGCGACCCTGTTGCCGCTGGTGGGCTGTGAGGCCTTGGCGGACAAGGCGGGTATGACTGGAAGTCCTTCCGATCAATTTTCAGACCATCAGCGGCAGACCCTCGCCGCAGTACAACAATATCTTTTCCCAACCACCCCCGATGCTCCTGGGGCCCGAGACATCCGTGCGATGGTCTATCTTAATGCGGTCTTGGCCGACCCGCGCATGGAGGCTTCCGAACGCAATTTCATCAAGAACGGCATAGGCTGGCTGGAACAGACCGCCAGAGAAACCCAAGGGGGAGCGTTCCTGAGTCTTTCTAATGAAAAACGTGAAGCCGTGCTGCAGGCGTTGAATGCTACCGGCAGGGGTGAAAACTGGATCGCTACCCTGCTGCTGTACATCTTCGAGGCATTATTATGTGATCCGGCCTATGGAGGCAATCCCGAGGGGGTTGGCTGGGCATGGTTAGGGCACGATCCCGGTTTTCCCCGGCCGCCCGCAGACAAGATCTATGGCAAGTTATGAGCACAGACTTTGATATTTGCGTGATCGGCAGCGGTGCCGGTGGCGGGGCGGTGGCATGGACCCTGGCCGAGGCTGGATATTCGGTGGTGGTATTGGAAAAGGGGCCCTGGTTCAAGGAGCAGGACTTCTACAAGGATGAGATTGCCTGCTGCAGACGCAGCAGCTATACCCCGGATCTGCGCGATGAGCGCCATGTGCTCGAATACCAAGACGATGATGGGGATTGGGTCAGCGAGTCCAGCTACGAGTCCGGTTGGGATTTCTGGAACGGCAACTGTGTGGGCGGGTCCAGCAATCTCATGAGTGGTTTCTTCCACCGAATGAAACCCATCGATTTCCATCTGCTGTCCAGTTTTGGTCCCATAGATGGGGCGAATGTCACCGACTGGCCCATCGACTACCAAGATCTGGAACCCTATTACGAGAAAGTGGAACGAGTGGTGGGCGTTTCCGGACGCGTGATCTCCCATCCCCATGCCGAACCTCGTTCCACCAAGGACTTTCCCTACCCACCGACCCATGAACATCCTATATCCGGGTGGATCGACCAGGCCTGCAAGGAGATGGAGCTGCAGGCCGTGCCTGTGCCTCGGGCAGTGTTACCGCATAAGGCTTTGGGCAGGAACGGTTGTTCCTATACGGGATTTTGCGGCAGCTACGGCTGTTCCACCGGGGCCAAGGGCAGCTCCAGGGCTGCCCTCATAGACCGGGCCGTGGCCACGAGTCGCTGTGAAGTCCGTCCTCATGCCATGGTTAGTCGGCTGCTCAGCGATAAGCGAGGACGGGTCGTAGCCGCAGAGTATTACGACAAGAACGATGAACTGCGCCGAGTCGATGCCGGTATCTATGTCGTGGCCTGCCAGGCGATAGAGTCGGCGCGCTTGCTGTTGCGCTCGACCGGCCCACGCCATAAGAATGGCCTGGCCAACGGTCAGGGTCTGGTAGGGAAAAACCTGTTGTTTTCCGCGGGAGGCTCGGGGACCGGCGAGTTCTTCTATAAACGACTCAGCAAGCAACAGGCCGAGCAGTTGCGTATTCGCGGACCGTTTGTGAACCGCGCCTTGTACGACTGGTATGAGATTGACGATCCACAGTTCGGTGGGCGCGTGAAGGGTGGCTTGATCGAGTTTCTTTTCAAGCATCCCAATGCCATCAGCCGCGCCAATTCCCAGAAGTGGGGCCCGGATGGACTGATCTGGGGCCGGGCGCTGAAGGACCGGGTCAAGGCCCATTTCAGCGAGGCTCGATATCTTCGATTCGAGGTGTTTTGCGATTGGCTGCCGGGGGATGATTGCTTCGTGACCCTGGATCCGGAAGAAAGAGATAAATGGGGCTTGCCCGTGGCCCGAGTCCGGCTTGGCTATCATTCCCATGATCTCAAGGTGGGCCGGTATCTGACTGAGCGAGGTGAGCAACTGCTGTCTTGGATGGGGGCCGAAAACGTGCGTTCAAGCGTCAGCGGCGATCCTCCTGCCAACCTGGTGGCCGGGGGCTGCCGCTTTGGACACGATCCCAAGACCTCGGTGCTCAATGCCGACTGCCGTACCCATGAAGTGGAAAACCTGTATGTGAGCGACGGCAGTTTCATGCCTACCGGTGGCAGCGTGCCCTATACTTGGACGATCTACGCCAATGCCTTCAGGGTTGCCGATCGTATCGTGGCCGAACTTGGTGGTCCGCGAAAGTCTCCCGGCAAGAAGCCGTTTGTGGTCTGAAGCACCCCCTTAGGTCTATTTCATCGCTTATACTTAGATTATAACTCCTTATCACAAGTGCAGCACAAGTATGGGTTGGGAATGGACGATCCGACCTCTCTAAGTTGTTCATCATATTCATACGGGAGACCAGTCCATGACCGTCCATGAGAACCTACTCGATCTCATCGGTAATACCCCCATGGTTGAGATCAAGCGCCTGGATGTGGGTCCTTGCC
>JAAEPA010000315.1 GCA_024222475.1 Gammaproteobacteria bacterium
ACCACCAATTCGTCATGGGTTGTTACGGAGGGGTTTCACCCCTCCGCTAAGCAGATACCCAGGGCGGATTGGTGGTTTTGTGTTCTCTGGTGAACACAGAAGATGGGCAGGCTGTTGCAGATTTTCGGTTGCGAATTTCGCAACTGGGGACGTCTACCGCCACCATGGCTTCCGGAATACACTCACTGCGGGATTATCAGTTTAAACCCATCATGTATGTCACATGCATTTGCGCTTGACCTGAAGGTCGCTCGGCGAAAGTCGGGACTGACTCAGCAGGACTGCGCCCATTTACTCGATGTGCAGAAGTCCAGGATTTCACACCTGGAACAAGGCAAGGTGCTGCCGAGCATCTTGGAAATCTGCACACTATCGCTCCTTTACGGCAGATCATTTGAAAGTCTGTTCGGGAGCATGCTTGAAGAAGCACATCACGCCCTCAAGGAACGGCTCGCCACCTTGCCGGTATCATCAAATCGGTGGCTTGGTCGCTTTATCCGCCAAAACACACTGAATCGCCTGGCTGCCCGTTTGGATGAATATGGAACATCC
>JAAEPA010000316.1 GCA_024222475.1 Gammaproteobacteria bacterium
ACAAAAATGGGCCGGTCAATTAAGTGAGCATTATCTGGAAATAGGTGAAATGGTTCCAGAGTGGAAGAAGAAACTGGATATAAATCTAGTTGCCGAGTTGCAGGAACAGGTCAAAAACAGTAATTATCAAGATATAGCTCGTGCTCTCGATAATTTAAGTAAAAGCTGCGATTCCTGTCACGTGGATTACCGGGCAATCACTGCGACCATTTATCGTGCCGCCAATTTCTCCTCGATTGATACCCCCGGCCGATCGACTTCATTGAAAGAGCATATGAAGGAACTTACTCAGCAGGTTAACCAGATTAAAATTGCCTCAGAGGATGGCATGCAAGAAGTTGCATTGTCTTCTTTATCGGATCTAAAGAAAGGTATGGATACATTGGGAGAAACATGCTCAATTTGCCATAAGAAAGATGAAAAGGAGTACCCTGGCGATACAATCAATAAAACAGTTGCCAGGCTTGAAGAAAGCCTGGTAACGGGCACCCTCAAGGATCAGGGGCGTGAATTGGGCGCATTGGCAGTAGCGGCCTGCGCCCGATGTCATGGTACTCACCGTCTCGGCTATGACTCCAGAAACCTGTTCGTAGAAAAGCCGGGCTGGTGCAGTAAGTGAGCAGCGCTTCAAATCCCTGATCGAAGAGCTACGCTGCCTGGTGTGCCAGAACGAATCCCTGGCGGGATCCAATGCCGAGCTGGCCCAGGATCTACGCAGAGAAGTCTATCAGCTGATGTCTCAGGGGCAAACTGATGAACAGATCGTGGATTTTCTGGTCGCCCGCTATAGCGAGTTCGTGCTTTACGACCCGCCACTAAGGCCATCGACCTATCTGCTGTGGTTCGGTCCCTTCGTTTTGCTACTCATTGCCGCGGTGATCCTCATTTACAGCGTATCCAAACGCAGCCGCAGTCCCGAGACCCAACTCACCGAAGAACAACAGGTGCATATCGAACGGCTGTTGGGTGATGCAACACCCCCCAAGGACGAATCCCGATGATCGTGTTCTGGAGCATTGCCGCCATCATGATGGCGCTAGCGGTCGCCTTTGTGCTGTTGCCGATGTTCAGGCACAGTAAGGCCTCGACGGTCAGCCGCGATGACCTCAATATAGAGCTCATAAAACAGCAACTGGCTGAACTGGAAGCGGATCTCAATAACGGCAAACTCGATGCCTCGGAATACGCCTCGGCCCGTAAGGATCTGGAAAATGAGCTACTCTATGACGTGTCAGAGAACGGCACCCACACCCAGAAACCCGAGAAAAGTGGGCGTTGGGCGGGCATCCTGTTAGTCATTCTGATACCCCTAACATCTGTTCTACTCTATCAACGTATTGGTGGTGAACAACAGCTGTCCATCCCGCAGGGAGAGCATTCAGCCGCTAACACCGCAAACCAGCCAGCTAAAGGCCCAGCGCCTTCGATCGAGGAAATGGTAACTAAACTCGCCGCCCGACTCGAAGCCGAACCCAACAACCCCGAAGGCTGGTATATGCTAGCCCGTTCCTACATCGCGATGAACCGCTACGCCGATGCCGCCAATGCTTATCAAACCCTACATGAACTGGTTGGAGATCACCCCGAGATCCTGGTGAGCTATGCCGATGCCTTGGCAATGGTCCAAAACGGACAGCTCACCGGCAAACCCGAGAAACTAATACACAAGGCTCTCGAACTGGAGCCCAACCAACCTCAGGGGCTGTGGCTGGCCGGCATGGCCGCTGAACAACAGGGCGATTACCGGTCCGCAATCGGCTATTGACAACGTGTCGAACCCCTGCTGCAGAACGACCCTGAATCCCTTACCGAACTCCGTCAGTTGATTGCCAAGGCCAAGCAACGCAACGGCCTGTCCGATGATGAACCGCTCCCGGGAGAAGAGTTTACTACCTCCTCTCCCAGCCCGCCCGAAACCACGGTGAGCGGCTCGGCTTCGGCGCCAGTCAAAGAAATCACCATTAATGTCGACCTGGATCCCTCCCTGAAAGGGCATACCAAACTCGACGATCCATTGTTCGTTTTCGCACAAGCCGTGGACGGACCGCCCATGCCGCTGGCCGTAGTACGCAAACAAGTGAAAGATCTCCCTCTGAAGGTAACCCTAGACGATTCCATGGCCATGATGCCGGCCATGCGCCTGTCCAACTTTCCTGAGGTCCGCATCGGCGCACGCATCTCGAAAACGGGCGACGCCAAGCCTCAAAGTGGAGATCTGTATGGCGAGGCTTCTTCGGTACCGGTCAATGGCAAGGAAGTGGTGAGGATCACTATCAGTAAAAAGATTCCCTAGCAGCCTGTCGGGCTTAGGACTGATCTACTGCTGAAAACCCGGATTTGGACAGAGTCCCCACTCCTTTTTCAGATTAGGTTCGCGAGGCTGACGGCTAAGGCATCCAGGGCATCATCCTGCCCATTCTTCCCATGGTGGAGTCCACACCGTGGCTCATGATGCCCATCTTGCCGTTCATATGATGCATGTCTACGGCCATGGCCGGCATGGCACTCATCTTTTCGTTCATCTGTAGTATGGCCACATTCATAGTGTCCATGCGGTCGGCCATGCGGGGCACGGCCTCCAGCATCTCTTTCATGTCCTTGAGGATGATGGCAACACTGTGCAGGGGGTCAATCTTGCCCACCTTGTTCATGTTGGCGCGCATCTGCTCCATCATGTGATGAAACTTCCGTTTTTCCCGTTCTTCCCAGGCCCTGATCTTCGCCACCTCCTCATCGGTGAACTCAGCCACGCCATGCTCCAGCCGTTGCAGCACACCTTCGGGTTCGGCCACGGCTACAGAAGTCGATAGCAGGTTGAAGGCGACATAACCAACCAATCCAAATACAGTCAACAGGACCAGGGTGAAGCGGGTGATCCAGGCATCCATTCTCCTCATGCGCCTTTCTCCGGATTCGACGGCCTGGGTGAGGAGACGAATACTCTCGACCAGTTGATGTTCTTCGTTGCGGTTGAATTCCATGATCTACTCCTATCGTTGCTGAAATCGGGTTCCGAGGGGAGTATAGGAAGCATAAACGCCCTTTTCCCCAAAGTCGAGGGGTATCAAAAACACTGAAATGGTCCTCGATGGCGCAATGGAACTCCTTTTGCGCCCTTTAGTCTCGGCAAATTCTTCTTTCTACCGAGGTTTTTCCCTGGAAGAAAACGGATTTCCCGCCGGCAACCAAGCCGGGGCCATACCGCGAC
>JAAEPA010000317.1 GCA_024222475.1 Gammaproteobacteria bacterium
GACTGAGAAAAATTTCTTGTGGAAACAAGGATCAAGCGAGGACGTGTATAATTTATGAAACATCCGGGCTAACTTGCCTTATCGCTCGTATTCGGCGTTGCGATAACAGTGTCATAGCGAGGTTATGCGCCTGCTATCGCGCCTTGAATACAAACGATCATGCGGCGCCAGTTAGGGGAGTTATTTAGTTCGCATTCCCAATAAGGGCCTTTTTTCTCTTGACGCTTGGTGTTGCATTTTTGTTACAATCCATAACATGACTACCAATAGTGCAATAGTCACTGGCATAAAAAGTACCAATAATTAAAAGAAAGCGTTGAAATCTTTCCTACATTCAATTCGCTCAAGTATCCGCGATCTGCTGCCTATCGTTCTTGTCATTATTTTTTTCCAAGTAGTTATTCTGCAGCAACCTATCCCCAACATGGATAGGATAGTTGCCGGGGCGGTACTGGTCGTTTTTGGTCTGGCATTTTTTATTCGCGGACTTGAGTTGGCTTTGTTTCCCCTCGGAGAAACCCTAGCCTATGGATTTGCCCGCAAAGGCAGTCTATTCTGGTTGCTGTTGTTCGCGTTTGCGCTAGGGTTCGGTACCACGGTGGCTGAACCGGCATTGATCGCGGTGGCGGAGAAGGCCGCGGAAATCGCTGCCCAAGGCGGTGTTATCAATCAGCATGAAGAGGCAATGGAGGGCTATGCCCTGGGCTTGCGATTGACGGTAGCGCTCTCGGTGGGTTTTGCCGTCGTACTTGGTGTGTTCCGCATTATAAAAGGCTGGCCAATACAATATTTTATTATTTGTGGGTATGTCATAGTGGTGGTGATGACCGCATTTGCGCCGGCCGAGATCATTGGTATCGCTTATGATTCCGGCGGGGTGACGACTTCTACGGTGACCGTGCCCCTGGTGACCTCACTGGGGGTCGGTTTGGCGGGGAGTATCGCCGGACGCAACCCCATGATCGACGGTTTTGGACTCATCGCTTTTGCTTCTCTGACGCCAATAATCTTTGTGATGGCTTACGGCATGATCATATGATGAGTCTGTTGCAGGAATTGTGGAGCACCAGTCTGGAGACCACGCGTGATATATTTCCCATCTTCGCTATCATTATCGGTTTCCAGTTGTTGGTTCTGCGCCAAACGATCCCACATATCGGCAGGGTTTTGGTGGGGGTATGCTATGTTTTAGTAGGATTGACTTTATTCCTGGTTGGGTTGGAAGAGGCCTTGTTTCCAATCGGCGATACGATGGCTAAACAGTTAACCGACCCAGCCTTTCTATATGGTTCAGTGGATAAAACGGCAGCGGGTGTTTTGCGTTGGCAAGATTACAAATGGGTGTATTTTTTCGCCGCTGCGATCGGGTTTGCTACCACTATTGCAGAGCCGGCCCTAATGGCGGTGGCGATCAAGGCAGAGCATGTATCCGGTGGTGCCATCAGCGTATGGGGGCTGCGAGTGGCGGTGGCTATCGGGGTGGCGGCTGGGATCGCACTGGGAACCTATCGTATCGTGACCGGCACTCCCATCCACTATTATATTATTGTGGGCTATATCATCGTGGTCATACAGACCTTTTTTGCACCTCGCATGATCATTCCCCTGGCCTATGATTCTGGAGGGGTAACCACTTCGACCGTCACCGTGCCCCTGGTTGCGGCCTTAGGTCTCGGTCTGGCCGGCACCGTGCCTGGTCGCAGTGTGCTTATCGATGGTTTCGGTCTGATAGCGTTTGCCAGCCTGTTTCCTATAATCAGCGTGATGGGATATGCTCAGATTGGTGAATGGTGGGTACGTCGTGGTATGAAATCTCAACAGTCCGACGCAGGAGATGGTCCCGGCGAATGAACGAGCACCCGATATTTGAGAGGTAAGATTATATGCACTTTAAGTTGATAGTATCCCTGGCGGAAGATAGTAAGACTGAAGAGATCATGAGCGCCGCCAGAAAGGCGGGTGCTACCGGGGCGACCGTTATTGAGCAGGCCCGAGGACAGGGGCTGAAAACTTCGAAGACGTTTTTTGGCCTTAACCTGGAGACTCAACGCGATATGCTGATGTTCCTGGTTGAGGAACATCTGAGCAGGAATATTCTGGAAACCATAGCTGAGATAGGACAATTCGATCAGCAGCCGGGCGCGGGCATTGCGTTTCAGATTGATGTGGAAGATGCCGTAGGCGTCGGACAGCAGGTTATTAAACTGAAAAATGTGGTGGAGAGAGAGATATGATACAGCGGCAGCTTATCCATGTGCGCGATGTGATGTCGAAGACCGTTAATTTTGTAGACGGGATTGATACCGTAAATAATGCCATCGAAACGATGAAAAAGGAGCGCACGGAGGCGCTCATCATCAGAAAGAGGAATGAAGATGATGAATACGGCATTGTAGTGTTGGCGGACATAGCGGACCAGGTCCTGGCAAAAGACCGCTCACCTGAGCGGGTTAATGTCTATGAAATTATGTCTAAACCCGTAATTTCGGTGGATTCGGGTATGGATATCCGCTATTGTGCGCGGCTTTTTTCCCGGTTTTCCATCCATCTTGCGCCGGTTATTGACAAAGCTGAGATCGTGGGTATTGTGAGCTACAATAATTTGGTATTACGCGGTTGTGATCTGGCGCGTATGTAATCTGGATACTCGCAAATCGCAGGGGCATTTCTCTGTCCGTCGTCCGGGAAAAATCCCCTCTAAGCACGGGAATGACTCAAGATTTCAATTGACAGGTAGGTCTGTTGTACGGGTGTCACCGCTACCAGAGCGGCTTTCAAAAGGTAATGAAATGTTCAAGGTTATGACAGGGCTCATGGGCTGCTGTCTAATGATAGTATTTCCTTCACTGGTTACTGCCTACTCCATGAGTGGCCGCGTGGTTCGAGTAGACGATGGAAATACCGTGACTATCGTGGATTCTAACAATATTCAACACACGGTCAGGCTACAGGGTGTTCAGGCCCCGGGTTTGAACAGGTTCCACGGCGTGCGTTCTCGCGATAATCTGCAAGGAATGGTTGGGGGAAGGCATGTGGTCATTGATTATGATTTGACATCGGGTTATCGAACGCCGACCGGGCGGGTCTACCTTGGTTATGATGATGTCAATCTGCAACAGATTCAGGATGGTATGGCCAGGTATAAACCCGGTAAGTTAGCGGCCGTCAAGAAAACAAAAAGAGACTATACGGCGGCTCAAGAGCATGCCAAGGCTCAGGCGCGAGGCATCTGGTATCCGCCTCGAAAGGGGCCTGGACCACCGGCTTATAAGCGGCGAGAAAATACACCACCTACGCAGAATACAGAAATAGCTGCCTATCCCCCCATGGTAAATAGGCCCCATTTTACCTACCCCTCAGAGCCTAAGGTCTATCGCGGCGCCATGCCTGACAAGACCCTCTATATCCCCTTGCCGGATCGCAGACGTGTTCCCTATGGGCGTTGGACCTTGTTGCCCAAGGTTCCCGGCGGTGCTCTTTATGTACTACCCCGAGAAACTCTTGGACCGGCAGTTCGCTCTGGTGTTCCTGCCTTAGTGCCCTTAAGACCAAAAGTGGTATACCCTCCTTACTTGTCGCGGTAACGGTATTTCCTCAGTTGCTTGACTTTCAATCGGGGCCAACCTTGTCCTCAGTCCGCTTGCTCATTTAAAGCGAAGGCCATTCGTCGATTTTGGAATACGGATTCCTGCTCAAGCTAAAACAGTCTCATCCGACGCTGCGGTTGTTGTCGGCGGATAATGCGCCCCTGATTATCAGTTTTCTGTATGTTCAATTCGTCAAGGCCAATCGGCGTTCGATACCCTATTCTGAATTGATTTCGCGCCTGGACGATTATTTGTACCACTTACGTGAGCTCTATGGAGATGATCGGCATCCGAAGCGGGCCAAAGATTACCTTGACGATTGGTCGGATGAGCGTAGTCCCTTTCTGCGCAGGTACTATACGGATCGTAGCGATGAGCCGGAATTCGATCTTACGCCCGCCACCGAAAAGGCCATAGAGTGGATACAGGATCTTCAGGCACGCGAATTCGTCGGGACCGAGTCGCGGCTGCTGACCGTATTTCAACTGCTCAGAGAGATCGTTCGGGAGACCGAACAAGACCCACGGCTGCGCATCGAGGAGCTCGAACGCCGTAGATCGCAGATCGACGTGGAGATCGCCCGTATCCGCTCCGGTCGCATAGAAACCCTGGATGCGACTCAGGTGCGAGAGCGTTTCTATCAGGCCGAGGATACGGCCCGCAAGTTATTGGCCGATTTTCGCCAAGTTGAATACAATTTTCGCGCGCTGGATCGCCGGACCCGAGAACGTATCGCCATGAGTGATCGACCCAAGGGAGAAATGCTCGACGAGATCTTTACCGGCCATGACGAGATCCGTGATTCCGATCAAGGCAGGAGTTTTCGGGCCTTCTGGGAGTTTCTCATGTCACCGCAGCGTCAGGAAGAGTTGGATGCACTGGTGGAAGCCGTATTTGTTTTAGTATCGGGAAAGACCGATGCCGATTCCATTTTGCAGCGGATACGCTATTTCCTGCTGGAGGCCGGTGAAAAGATCTATCTCACCAATAATCGCCTGGTGGAGCAGCTACGCAAGTATCTGGATGACCAAGCATGGTTGGAGAACAAACGCATCATGGATCTGATTCGGGGGATTGAGAAACAGGCTGTAGTGCTCAAGGATGCCCCGCCGCCGGGTCGGGTATTTGTCCATGTCGACCATCTTCGTCCCGGTATTGATTTGGTGATGTCCCGGGGCCTATTCGTACCCCCAAAGAATCCGGTCTTCGAAACGGTAGAGGTCCTGGAAGGGGAGGCCGAGGTAGCGGTGGATATCTTGTTTCAACAGACCTATATCGATGAGCAAGAGCTCATTGCCAATATACAAAGACTATTGCAGGGCCAAGGACAAGTGAGCCTATCTCAGGTGCTCGATGCTTTTCCGGTCAGCAAAGGCGTGGCCGAGGTGGTAGGCTATGTTAACTTAGCCGCCAAAGATGAAAAGGCGTTGATCGATGGGGGTAAACAAGAAATACTTGAAATCTTATGTGATGATGGAAAATCCAGAAGGATACGCCTTCCCACCGTATTGTATACTCGATGAACGATAGTTCGATCCCTTCTGATAACGCCATACAGTCGGCTCCAGTGCTGATCCATCTGCTCAGGGGCGTGCTCTACCGTGATCAGCACGAACTCTTGTGGCAGGCATTGAGTGAATCTCAGGTCACGGTGCGCGCCTATCTAGCTGTCATCGGTCTTGATCTGGTCGTAGACGAGGCCGAGGGCTACGCCTTCCTGCGCCAGCGCCAAACAGACCCTGATCAAGAACAGGTGGCCCTACCTCGGCTGGTGCCGCGCCGGCCATTAAGTTATCCAGTGAGTCTGTTATGCGTGTTGCTGCGTAAACGTTTGGTGGAGCAGGATGCGGGCGGTGGTGAGACCCGGGTCGTGCTTAGCCGGGAGCAAATCGTAGATATGATGCGGGTATTTCTACCGCTCAAGGGTAACGAGGCCAAGACCGTAGACCAGATCAACCGGCATATCAATAAGGTGATAGAGCTGGGGTTTTTGCGCCCTTTGCACGGGCAGGAAAACCAGTTTGAGGTCCGTCGAATCCTCAAGGCATTGGTCAATGCCGATTGGCTGGCGGAATTGGAGGATAAACTTTCACAATATCGGGCCCATGCGGCCAGCATCAATGATTGACCGTTCACCACTGCAAACCGGACAGCTCGATTTCGGCAGCCGGCAGACCCTCACCGGTTTCCGCATGCAGCGTTTCGAGCTGCTCAATTGGGGTACCTTCGATCGCCACGTCTGGCGCATCGATCCCAATGGTCGTAATTCACTGCTCACCGGGGACATCGGATCGGGAAAATCTACCCTAGTAGATGCCTTGACCTCCTTGTTGGTTCCGCATCATCGCATCGTCTACAACAAGGCCGCGGGTTCGCAAGGCCGCGAGCGCAGTCTCTACTCCTATATTCGCGGAGAATTCAAAAGTGAACAGGACGAACTGACTCAGACGGCTCGTGCGGTTGCGCTACGTGATGAGAAGAATTACTCGGTGTTACTGGCCCATTTTTACAACCGCGGTTTCGATCAGGGGGCCACGCTGGTCCAGGTGTTCTGGCTCAAGGAGGGGCAACGTAATCCGGAACGCTTTTTTGTGTTCTCCGAGCTGCCGTTGACCATTGCCGAGCACTTCAGCGGCTTTGGTAGCGATATCCTGACCCTGCGAAAACGATTGAGGGCGCTGCAGGGGGTGCAGGTACTGGATAATTTCAAGGAATATTCCGGTCGCTTCAGGCGTCTGTTTGGGATTCAGCAGGAGCAGGCTTTAGAGCTGTTTTACCAAACGGTATCCATGAAGTCGGTGGGTAATCTTACCGAATTCGTGCGTAGTCATATGTTGGAGAAGTTTAACGTTCAGCAACGCATCGCGGGACTGCGCCGGGCCTTCGAAAACCTCAGCCGCGCCCATGAGGCGGTGTTGAAGGCCAGGGACCAGATCGATCGGCTTGTCCCCTTGGTGGAGGATGGCGAGCGTCACCGACGTCATGTGACCGAGATCCAGCAGCTTACTGGCTGTCGCGGGGCCCTTGAGGCCTGGTTTGCCGAACACGAGACTCGCCTGCAGCAGCATTTGATCGAACGCTTGGACCACGATCGTGGTGTCTCATTGCGCCGCTTGGAAAGGATTCGTGCCGAGGTCGATAGTGTGCGCCTCAAGGCCGATTCTCTCAAGGCCGGGATCGAGGACAGCGGCGGTAGCCGCCTGCGTGCTATCGACCAAGAGATCGAACGCTTGGCGCCGGAACGCCGGCGACGACAAGCGATTGGGGAGCGTTACCGCGGGCATTGTAAGGTCCTGGCGCTAACGGCCCAGGGGGATGAAAAGACCTTCGATAGCAATCGCCGCGAGGCCCAGCAACGTTTGACGGAATTGCAGCGTAAGAGTCAAGAACTAGACACTCAGAAAACGGATCTGGCGGTGGTGATGCGCCAACACAAGGATCAGGGCCGGGAGTTGGAGCAGGAGTTGGAATCGTTGCGCGGGAGAAAAAGCAATATTCCGCGGCGTAGCTTGGAGATCCGTGGGCGGATGGCCAGGGATCTGGGCATCTCGGAGCGAGAGCTGGCCTTTTCCGGTGAGCTGTTGCAGGTCGATGAA
This sequence comes from Gammaproteobacteria bacterium, assembly GCA_024222475.1. Lineage (GTDB taxonomy): Bacteria > Pseudomonadota > Gammaproteobacteria > JAAEPA01 > JAAEPA01 > JAAEPA01. The sequence continues at coordinate 7,184 of JAAEPA010000317.1, forward strand.
CAAGCAATCCAATGGCAAGGAGCCATCGAACGCTTGCTGCACAACTTCGGACTCAGCTTGCTGGTGCCTGAGGCGCACTACTCGAGCGTAAGTCGGTATGTGGATGGTACCCATCTGCACGGTCGCCTGGTCTATTTCCGTACTCGCGGGGACGAAATGAAACCGCCTGCTTACCAGGCCCATCCCGATGCGCTCTACCGCAAGTTGCACATAAAGCCGGACAGTCCGTTCTACGAGTGGCTTATGGCCTGGTTAAAGAAACATTTCGACCATGTGTGCTGCAGTGATTTGGATGAATTTCGCCGCCACCCCAAGGCGGTTACCCGGCATGGCCAGATCAAAACGGGTGCTCGGCGCCATGAAAAAGACGATCGCCACGATATCCATGATCACTCACGTTACGTGCTGGGATGGAGCAACCAAGACAAGATCCAAGCCTTGGAGCAGCGTTTGGGTATCCTGTCCAAGGAGATCATACGCCTAGCCGGTGAAAGCGCGAATATCCTGCAGGGGTTGGAACGCCTCAACCTGATGCGTGACCATGCTCGGGATCTGCTCAATGTCGAACGTTTCGATGAGATCGATTGGCAGACCGTGGCTGCCGATATCGCCGCCCTGGAACAAGAAAAGCGCGCTATCGAGGAAAGTTCCGATACCCTCAAAGACCTGCGTCAACAGTTGCGTGATGCTGAGAATACCATCAAAACCCAGGAAAAAAAGATATCCGAGACGGATCGCAACTGCGCTGAGCTGGAGTATCGAATCAAGCAGGCCCATGAGAAGACCAAGGAGGCCCAAGCACTGGCGGCCACCTGGGGGGCAGAGATCCGTGAACGGCTGTTGCCTCGCCTGCGGCTGTTGCACACCGAAGCGCTGAACGCGACCGAGCCCAGCTTGCAAAACCTGGACAAGCAACGCCGCACCCTGCGCGAGCATATCCAAGCTGAGATCGCTAAGCTTGATAAGCGCCGCGACCGGCTGAGTCAGAAAATCATCTCCGCCATGCAGGCCTATAAGAACGACTACCCCGCCGAGACTCAGGAAGTGGATGCCGCGGTCGAAGCCTTGGCTGAATATACCGAGATGTTAGAGGCGTTGCAGACCCAAGATCTGCCCAGGCACGAGGCACGGTTTTGGGCAATGCTCAAAGAGGAGACGATCCAGGGGGTGGCCATGTTTCAGGCGCAACTCGACAAGGAGCAGCGCGAGATCGGTGACAAGATCGATACCATCAATCGATCACTCCAGGAGATCGAATACAATCCAGGCAGTTATATCATCCTGCTCAAGGATTTGGCACAGGATGTAGAGATCCGCGAATTTCGCCACCAACTCAAACAATTGCTCACCGGCAGTCTGAACAATGATGAGTTGTATACCGAGGAGAAATTTCTCCAGGTCAAGGACATCATCGACCGCTTCAATGGCCGGGAAGGTCTGGTTGATCAGGACCAGCGCTGGACTCGCAAGGTGACTGATGTACGCAATTGGTTCAACTTCTCCGCCAGCGAGCGTTATCGGGAAGATGATTCGGAAAAGGAATTTTACAGCGATGCCGCCGGAAAGTCCGGTGGCCAGAAGGAGAAGCTGGCCTACACTATTCTGGCCTCGGCACTGGCTTATCAGTTCGGCTTGGAGTGGGGCAATCTTAGGTCCCGATCGTTTCGGTTCGTGGTCATCGATGAGGCCTTCGGCAAAGGCTCTGATGAGTCCACACGTTACGCCCTAGAACTATTTAGCAAACTCAATCTGCAGTTGTTGATCGCCACCCCATTACAGAAAATTCACGTCATCGAAGATTACATAAACGCCGTTCATTTCGTGAGCAACGAGGGTGGAAGCAACTCCGTCATTCATAATCTAACGGTTGAAGAGTATCGGGAGAAAAAGCAAAAATTTCGTTCTGAGAGGGCAATCTGAGTAGCAACACCCAGCCGTTGAATCCATGATCACGCCGAATGAAATCAAGGCTCGGGCGCTAAGGCTTTGGAACAGTGGCCGGGTGCTGCGTGCCTTCTTAGGGAGCGATGAGGTTTTCCCCTTGATGCTGCCTGCGGGCAGGCCCACCGCTGCGCAGTTGCTTGGAAACTTCAGTAAAGTACAGGGTTGGAAGGCGGACTTGGAGGCTGGATGTAAGTGCCGTCTTGATTACGGTTATCGCATCGAGTATATCGAGATCAATCACCAGAAGCTGGGTCGCCAGCGCCTGCCGAAACGAGTGATATTCGATGCCGTGGATGATCTGGTGGCCTATCTCCGAAAAAGAACTGAGCTTACACGTTTTGCGTGTCTAGCAAAAACCATCCGACATGAGCAACCGGCTCTGGCGTACTGGATCGAACGCTATCCGATGAGAGTATTGAAACACGATCAAGACTGGTCACGGTTGATGAGCGTGGTCGCCTTTTTCAAGGCCAATCCCATGCCGAACCGTTACCTGCGTGAATTGGATATACCGGGGTTAGATACCAAATTTATCGAGCAGCGTAAGGGTTTGATTGCCGAACTGCTGGATGCCGTGCTGCCTGCCGAGGCCTTCGTCCCAGGTATTGCCGGGCTCGCTAGCCATGGTTTCGAGCGCCGTTATGGCTTGAAATACGACGAAGCCACAATCCGTTTCCGGTGGCTTGATACCGGAATTATGCAATATTACGCCGGACAGGATGATCTATCCGTACCTCTGAGCCGGTTCCTCAAGCTTAACCCCCCATGTCGGCGAGTGTTTATTACCGAAAATAAGATCAACGGTCTCAGCTTTCCGCAAATGCCCGAGAGTATGATTGTTTTCGGCTTGGGTTATGGTGTCTCCAGCCTGAAAAACGTGGAATGGCTGCACTCCAAGGAGATCTATTACTGGGGTGACATCGACACCCATGGATTTAGTATGCTGTCGCAACTTCGAGGGTATTTCTCAGGTGTAAAGTCTCTTCTCATGGATCGCAACACTTTGGAGCGATTTCAGGGCGCCTGGGTACAGGAACAAGAAACCAAACGTTTCATTGGTGAGCCGGAAAATCTCAGTGATAGCGAGCGGCAGCTGTATCACCTGCTTCGCGATAACCGTCTAGGTGAGCGGATTCGACTGGAACAGGAACGTATTGTATTCGAGTATTTAACGCAGCGCTTGAGTAGGTCTGGATAGAACATGGAAGTGATCTACATTTACTATGTTCTGTTCGGCACCCTTGCCGGATTCGTCGCGGGTCTGCTCGGTGTTGGAGGCGGTTTGATCATCGTCCCGCTGTTGGCAATGAGTTTTGCCGCTCAAGGGTTCGTGGATTCCGTGATTATGCATCTTGCGGTAGGCACATCACTGGCCACCATCGTGTTCACCTCCATTTCCTCCATATGGGCACATCATCGGCATGGGGCCGTTCGCTGGCATGAATTCATGCGCCTTGCCCCGGGGATCGTTACGGGTGCCTGGATGGGCGCGGCGCTTGCCAATATTCTACCAACAACGATGTTGAGCACTGTTTTTGGTGTGTTTGAGCTCTATGTCGCGATTCAGATGACATTAAATATCAAACCAAAACCACATCGTAGACTGCCCGAATATCTGGGGATGTTTGGGGTGGGGAACGTGATTGGCGGTGTCTCTGCTGTTGTGGGTGTGGGTGGCGGTACCCTGACGGTACCTTTTTTGGTTTGGTGTAATGTATCGATACGCGAGGCCATTGCCACCTCCGCGGCATGCGGTTTGCCCATAGCGCTCAGTGGTAGCATGGGATTCGTGATCAGTGGATGGAGTGAATACAACCTGCCTGTTTATAGCCTGGGATATCTACACCTGCCGGCGCTCATAGGCATCGTGGCCGCGAGTGTCGTCGTTGCTCCACTGGGAGCCAAGTGGGCTCACCGGCTGCCGGCGCATCGTTTAAAGCAGGTCTTTGCGATAGTACTGTATATCCTGGCGGCTTATATGTTATTGGGTATTTAATTCGGCCCCCTTCCATAGCGGCGTAATTGATCGAGGTCTGGGATGTCGATGCTCTTACGGGTGACCTTGATGAGCCCTTCATCGGCCAGTTGATGTAATGTTCGCGAAAAGGTCACTGGGGTAAGGTGGAGTCTGGAGGCGATAAGGTATTTGTTCGCAGGGAGCACGATTCGGGAGTGGAATGTTTTAGGAGCGATATTATGTGCCTCTTCGATCAAATACCCTACCACCCGTTGGCTAGAGGTCAGCAGGCAGTAGGATTCGAGATCTGAGATCAGATGATGCAAACGCTGGCTTAGGCCGGCCAGCATGCGATAGGTGAATTCGCGGGAGTGATCGATGCAATCGAATATTAGCGCTTTGGGTATTTCTGCAACCGTGGTGTGTTCGATGGCTTGAGCCGCGACTGGACTGGGAATATCGGGAAACAACAACGCCTCGGCGAAGCTGCGGCCGGGACCAACGAGTTCAACGACCTTTTCCGCTCCGCTGGGGGAGGAAACACTGAGCTTGATTTATCCGTTGATGACGCAGTAACAGTGTTTCAGCCTATGCCCGACATGAAACAGAATGTCATCGCGGCCAAGTTGTGCCACGGAGGTGCCTGTGGTGATGCGCTCCAGCTCTTGTGGTTGAAGTTCACAAAACAGCGACAGCCGGGCGAGATGGGTTTTTATATTCTGGGATGCCACCTTGACGGAGTACTATTTTCAGCTGTTCAATGCGTTAAGCCTATTGGTCTGACCTCGCCTTGTTCAAGCAGAGAGGTAAATTCTTGTGCCGGTAAGGGGCGGCTGAAATAGTTGCCTTGGTATTTGTCACAACCCCTAGAGTTCAAAAAATCCATTTGTTCACGTCTTTCCACACCTTCGGCAATAGAATCAATCTTCAGTTTCTGGGCCATGGCGATGATGGTTTCGACGATGGAGGCGTCATCGGGTTCGATATTAACATTACGGATGAATGACCGGTCTATCTTGATTTCGTCCACCGGCAGCCTTCTGAGTGAGGCCAGTGAAGCGTACCCGGTTCCAAAGTCGTCGACCGAAAACCGCAGGCCATGCGTTTTGAGTTCCATGATCTGGTCGATGTCGAGTTTTCTCTCGGTAAGCATAAGATCTTCGGTGATTTCTATCTTGATGAGCTGAGGGTCGATCGCCGCATCTTTTAATTTTTCGATCACCATCTGACTGAAGTCCCGCTGGTGAACTTGTCGCAGACTTACGTTTACTGCGAGCGACTGGATCACTTCTCCCAGACCTGAGTTGCTCCAATGGTTGAATTGCTTGAAGATCGCCTGCAGACCCATTTCGCCTATGGGGACGATGAGTCCGGTTTCCTCCGCGACCCGCATGAATTTAGCGGGCGCAATAAGTCCCTGATTGGGGTGCTGCCAGCGCAGCAAGGCCTCGGCGCCAATGATCCGGCCCAAAGTATCTACCTGGGCTTGGTAATAGTGAACGAATTCTCCTCGATCCAAGGCCTTGCGTAGATCCTGCTCTATCACCATGCGCGCTTGGGCCTCTGATTGCATCTCCGGCCGATAGAAACGAAAGGCATTTCGACCTTCCGTCTTGGCTTGATACATCGCCGTATCGGCCTGCTTCAGGATGTCATCGGCATTCTCGTTATTTGATGAGAATAGACTGATACCGATACTGGCGGAAATATGCAGTTTCTGATTTCCGATCTGATAGGGCTCAGAGAGGGTCTTTCTTACTTTTTCCGCAATGGAGTGGGCCTGTGAAGCGACTTTGTGAAGGTCTTTGTCGATATTTCCGAGCAGGACTACGAATTCATCTCCACCGAGTCGGGCGACGGTGTCATCTCGGCGTAGATTCCGTCTAAGACGTCGGGCGACCTCGATTAGAAGCCGATCGCCGACGGAGTGGCCCAGGGAGTCGTTGATGGTCTTGAAATTATCCAGATCAAGAAAGAGTACTGCACTGTATTGGCCATCACGTCTTGCCTTGGCCAGCACCTGATTGAGTCGCTCTGAGAGCAATAGTCGATTCGGCAGTTTAGTTAAGGCATCGTGGTGGGCTTGATGCTTGAATTTTTTTTCCACCCGTTTGAGTTCAGTGATGTCGCTTACGATGACCAGTAACTGCTTGCTTGTTTCAGCGTCGGTATTTGGATAGGGCCAGTTTACCAACCGGCCTCTAAGCCTCACATTCAATGTCTTACCATTGCGGCGCCTGAGTTGTAGATCGAGGTTTTTGCGGTCTGGATTTCGATAAAAGTCTTGAATCCGGGCCTGGGATAACTGCTGTTCCTTAGGCGCGATAAAATCTATAAAAAGTCTTCCTCGCAAATCATCGAGATTCATGTCCAGAAGCTCGGCAAGCGTATTATTTGCCTGACTGATGATGCCCTCGGATTGGATAATCATATAGCCTACGGGTGCCGAGTTGTACAATTGGTAGAAGAAGTTACACGAGTTTTCCAACTTCCCTTGGATGTGTCGTAGTTTCTTGTTCTGTAAATCTAATTCTTCCTGAAAAACCAGCAGTTTTTGAAATAGCTTTGCTATCTTTTTAGGTTTGAGTCCTTTTATTTGATCGGGTCGTTTTTTGATAAAGGCATGCGCCTTGATATGTAACTTGTATTTATCTGAATCTGTCACATCAATTCCCCAACCTGGTCATTTTATTATTAAGCTTGAATCATTTACAAATTACGCCTATTCACGCATGCTCACCTATTCTACGGGAAAATCCCTCTCGAAACTCTTGGCTTTGCGCTTGCTCGATAAGGATCGTGTTGCACTTGATTCATATCAAGGATGGTCTTGATGTTACTGGGTTAAATTGTCTATAAAAGAGGCAATATGCGCTTTCATAGAGGCTCCTCGAACGTCTGCTTCAGGATTTTACCTAAATTTAATTTGAAAGGACCTGGGTGATACTAAGATGAATCTATCCGGTATTCTGGTTATTGTGCCCCCGGAAACTATCGGTGAAGGTATTGCCCGGTTGCAAGCCTTGCCTGGAGTAGAGGTGTACCACCATGACCCCGAGAGTGGACGTATCGTCGTAGTGCAGGAAGCTAAGACGATCGAGGACGAGGTGAAAGGACTCAAACATATTAAGAGTTTACCTCAAGTCATGCTTGCTGAAATGGTCTATCATTATTTTGCGGAGGATGGCCAGTTGGTAACCAAAATACCTCAGGAGTTAGACGATATGGAAGGTTTTCAGCATGGCGTCGTACCGGACTATTTAAATGACGTATAAGTTGGCCTGGACGAATAGATACCCGTCCCTTATGGGTATATTCGCTTTCGTCACCAACCCTCAGAACTATTTCCAGATAAGACATCAAGAGGAGACCTGAAATGGAGGTATCACGCCGAGACTTTCTTAAATCCAGTATTGCCGCTACCACCGCCGCCACGGTAGGTATTCCTCTGGGCCAATCTGCCCAGGCGGGCGATAAGGCCGAACAGGGGATACAATGGGACAAGGGGGTGTGCCGATTCTGCGGTACGGGTTGCGGCATCATGGTCGGGACTCAGGAGGGCCGGGTCGTGGCGACCAAGGGGGATCCGGATGCGCCTGTGAACCGGGGCCTGAATTGTATCAAGGGCTATTTCAACGGTAAGATTCTTTATGGTAAGGATCGCCTCACCCAGCCCTTGCTGCGCATGAAGGACGGCAAGTTTGACAAACAGGGTAAGTTTTCCCCAATCAGCTGGGAGCAGGCCTTCGATGAGATGGAAAAGCAATTTCGCAAGGCCTATACGGAGCTGGGCCCCGCCGGGGTGGCGGTCTTCGGTTCCGGTCAATACACCATCCCAGAGGGCTATGCCGCCGCCAAGCTCATGAAGGCAGGCTTTCGCAGCAATAATATCGATCCCAATGCTCGTCACTGCATGGCCTCCGCAGTGGTGGGATTTATTCAGACCTTCGGCATCGATGAACCGTCCGGCAATTACGATGATATCGAATTGACCGATACCATCATCACTTGGGGAGCTAACATGGCGGAGGCCCACCCCATTCTGTGGTCGCGTGTCGCGGATCGACGGCTGAGTAATCCGAATGTCAAGATAGTCAATTTAACGACCTTCAGCAACGAGACCTCCAACATCGCGGATCTGGAGATCGTATTCAAGCCGGGTACCGATCTTGCTCTCTGGAACTATATCGCCCGAGAGATCGTCAACCGTGATGCCGTGAATCACGACTTCGTCAAAAAACATTGCGTGTTCGCCACCGGTCCTTACGATATAGGCTATGGTATGCGCGGCACGACGAAATATGCCTTCGAGGCAGAAAAGGACGTCATGGCCAAGGAGCTGGAGGTCACTCTGGACAAATACGAGGCCATTGCCCAGCGTCGCAAGCCCGGGGAGAAGGTCAAGCAGAACAACCGTAAGAAGCCGGTCAAACACTGGATGATTGGTTTCGAAGACTTCAAGAAGGCGCTACAGCCCTATACCTTGGATTTCGTCGCCGAGCTGGCCAAGGGGGATCCAGATGAGCCCTTGGCGCAGTTCAAGGACAAGCTCAAGCAGCTGGCCGATCTTTACATCGAACCCAAACGCAAGGTAACCAGTTTCTGGACCATGGGGTTCAATCAGCACTATCGCGGCAGTTGGGTCAACGAACAGGCTTATATGGTGCATTTGTTGCTGGGAAAACAGGCCCAGCCGGGTAACGGGGCCTTCTCCCTGACCGGTCAGCCCTCAGCCTGCGGCACCGCGAGAGAGGTGGGTACCTTCGCCCATCGCTTGCCGGCCGACATGGTGGTCATGAACCCCAAGCACCGGGCCCGCTCCGAAAAGATTTGGGGACTCCCCGCCAACACGCTCAATCCCAAGGTCGGCAGCCATATCGTCAAGATTCTGCGTGATCTGGAGGATGGCCAGGTACGCTTCGCCTGGGTGCAGGTGAATAATCCCTTCCAGGCCTCCGCCAATGCCAATCACTGGATCAAGGCGGCCCGTGAGATGGACAATTTTATTGTGGTCTCCGACCCCTATCCAACGATATCGGCCAAGGTGGCCGACCTGATCCTGCCCACCGCCATGATCTTCGAAAAGTGGGGGCTTTACGGCAACGCCGAGCGGCGTACCCAGGCCTGGCGTGAACAGGTGCCACCTCCGGGCGAGGCGCGCAGCGATGTCTGGCAGATATTGGAGTTTTCCAAACGGTTCAAACTCAAAGATGTCTGGCGGGCGCAGCAGGTGCCCGGACTCAAGGGAGGGGGGTTCGAGGAAGGCAAGCTTCCCGATGTGCTGAAAGAGGCCAAGGCGATGGGTTATTCGCCGGAGGATAATCTGTACCAGGTGTTGTTTGCCACCAAGGACAACGTCAAGGTCAAATGGCCGGATCCGGTCGCCAAGGGGCATGATAATCACACCGCCGAAACCCTAGGTGAGGGTTGGTTTCCCGAGAAGGCCCTGTTCAACGAGTACATTCAGTTCGGGCAGGGGCATCATCATGACTTGGCCGAGTTCGATGTTTATTACCGGGATGACGTGCGTGGGCTCAAATGGCCGGTGATCGACAGTAAGGAGACCGAATGGCGTTTCAATGCCAAGTATGACCCTTATGTAAAGAACGACGACTTCGAGTTTTATGGGCCCGCCTTGAAGGCCTTGCCAAGCGGAGATCTGGATGGGGTCACCAACAAAGAAAAGACCAAACTGGCGGGCAAGGCCAAGATCTTTTTCCGTCCCTATGCCGCACCGCCTGAGCAACCGGATGCAAATTATGATTTGTGGCTTTGCAGCGGTCGGGTGCTCGAGCACTGGCATACCGGTACCATGACTCGCCGAGTGCCGGAACTGCATCGGGCGGTGCCTACCGCGCTGGTGTATATGCATCCCGCCGATGCCAAGGCCAAGGGACTGAAGCGCAAGGATCTGGCCTGGCTGGAGTCCCGGCGTGGCAAGGTCAAGGCCGTGGTCGAGACTCAAGGCCGAGATAGAACGCCTAAGGGCTATGTCTTCGTACCCTTCTTCGACGAGGCGGTGTTTATCAACAAGGTACTGCCGGACGTGACCTGTCCGATGTCGAAGGAAACGGACTTCAAAAAATGTGCGATAAAGATCTATAAGGCTTAGAGATGTTCAATTCCCATGCCGTCGGGGGCTTCCCGATGACATGGGTTGCCGGAAGGTGCAATGAGCAAACCCAAGACCACACGTCGTGAGTTCCTGACGCGAGTGGGGCAGGGGGCCGCCATGGCGGCTACCGGTGGACTGATCTGGGCCTATCTGTTACAGCAGCAGGTCCAGGCCAAGCCCAATGCCCTGCGTCCTCCTGGGGCTAGCGATGAACAGGATTTTAATGCCAAATGTATCAAATGTGGTTTGTGTGTGCGGGCCTGCCCCTATGATACCCTGAGCCTGGCCACCGCCGGCGAAACCGTGCCCATCGGCACCCCCTATTTCACCGCCCGGGAGATCCCCTGCTACATGTGTCCCGAGATTCCCTGTAAGAACGCCTGTCCTACCGGGGCACTGAATCCTGCATTAGAGGATATCGATGAGGCCCGTATGGGGCTTGCGGTCATCGACATCGAGAATTGTCTGTCCTGGCAGGGACTGCGCTGCGAGATTTGTCACCGTGAATGTCCCCTGACGGACCAGGCCATCACCGTTGAGCACAATCCGCGCAAACTCAGCAAGCACGCGATGTTCGTGCCTATCGTCAACAGCGATCATTGTACCGGGTGTGGGGTATGTGAACGGGCCTGCCCCACGGATGAGGCCGCGATCAGGGTCGTGCCGGCGGCCCTGGTACAGGGCAGGATCGGCAGCCATTATCGTCTGGGTTGGACCGTAGACACCCCGGTGACCCAGGATTTCAAGCCGGGTTCGACGACCCTTGAAGATCGGTCTGGGCCTGGCGCGCCGGCCATGGGCCTGGATTATCTGAACGAGGGCGGATTGTGAGCCGCGGCGCCGTCAAGTATAGACTGGGCCCAAACGGTCGTCCGGTTCGACCCTTCATCATGCCCAAGACCTGGCGAGGCAAACTCGCGGTGTGGCGCTATATTATTCTCCGCCGCATCACTCAGCTTGCTGTATTATTGCTGTTTTTAGGCACCGTACACTGGGGCTGGGAGCTTGCGGGCAGGGCGTTGCTGGTGGGCAATCTAAGCGCCTCAGAACTGCTGGGGATCGTGCCCCTGGCAGATCCTTTTGCAACGCTGCAAATCCTTCTGACCCGGCATCTGGTGAACTCCGAGATTCTGATAGGGGCGGTAATTATCCTGATTTTTTATGTCTTGCTCGGCGGGCGAGTGTGGTGTTCCTGGGTCTGCCCGATCAATATGATCACCGATCTGGCCGCTTGGTTGCGCAGCAGGCTGGATATCAGGGACATGTTCCGCCTGACCCGAAACATTCGTTATACGGTCCTGGTTCTGGCGTTGCTGCTTTCGGCCATCACCGGGGTGGCTGCCTTCGAGTGGGTCAGTCCGATCAGCATGTTCCACCGCGAACTCATCTTTGGTGCAGGCTCGGGGTGGATGGCGGTGTTGGGGGTATTTCTATTCGATCTGCTGATACTGAGACATGGTTGGTGCGGTCATTTGTGTCCTTTGGGGGCGTTCTATGCCTTGTTGGGCCGTTTCGCGCCACTGCGGCTGCGGTTCGATGCGCCGACCTGCACCCATTGTGTTGAATGTGTCAAAGTCTGCCCCGAACCGCAGGTGCTCAATTTTAAACGGGCGGCCAACATCGGAATGATCGGTTTCGGGGAGTGCAGCAATTGCGGGCGTTGCATCACAGTCTGTCCTGAAGGCACGCTGAGTTTCGACTGGCGAGCATTCCTTAGTAAAGAGCATCGTAGCAATCCATCCGAACAAAATCAGAGGAGAACAGCATGAAAATGATCTATTTTTTGGCTATCAGCACACTGGCACTGGCAACTATCAGTTGTGTATCCGCTGGGGGTGGGGCCATTGAGGACTCGAGCCTGGGTCTGGATAAGACCAGTGTATATGAGACCCCCTCGCCCGAACCCTTTAATTACCGCACATCGCCCCCGGGCTCAGGTGAGGCACTGCCATCAGTCCATGCCGGAGCCCCACCTCAGATTCCTCACAGCATCGATGCCTTTCTGCCACTGACTTCTGAAAGTAACCAATGCATGGCCTGTCATGACAAACCCGATCTTATCGGCCAGCAGATAAAGGGCGTGCCCACTCCCATGCCGCACAGCCATTATACCGATCTGCGACGGGCCCCTGAGAAAGTGACCAAAAAGGTGATCGGCTCACGCTTCGTGTGTACCCAATGTCATACCCCCCAGGCCGATGTGCCTCCGTTGGTGGAGAATACCTCTGAATCCACGGGCAAATGAACTATACTTAGTAGTGGATTCGGCCCGGCGGCATTTTTTGAGGGGTGGCTTCCTGACCCGCCAGGGACGCGAGGGATTCGAATGCATTGCCAAGGCACTCGGCCCAGCGCCTCCATGGCATGCGGGCCGCCTGCGCCAGGAGATTTGCAGCGACTGTGAACGCCCCTGCGTGCAGGCCTGTGAGATGGACATCATCCGAATTCACGGATCAGAACATGGGTTGGCAGGCACACCCTATCTGAGTTTCGATCAGGGGGGGTGTACCTTTTGCCAGGCCTGTCTGGACGTTTGTCCCATGGATTTGGGGGCGCCGGCGCAAACCCAGGTCAGGGTTGGTACTGCGGTATTGGATGCTGCGACTTGCCTGGCGTGGGCCGGCGTGGTGTGTATGAGTTGTAGATTCTCCTGCACCTGGCGAGCGATAGCGCTGGATACTCACAACCGCCCCTCGATTGATGCAGAGATTTGTACCGGTTGTGGATTGTGTGTTGGTGTTTGTCCGAAACAAGCTATAGCGGTAGAAGTTTCCCAATAATTATAATTTTTGTTCAACCTAGGAGTCCCCGATAAGGCATTCGGGAGGAGATTCGATCAATGGCCAAGCTCATCGATCCGTTTAACAGATCCATCGAGTATCTGCGACTTTCGGTAACTGACCGGTGCGATTTCCGATGTTCCTATTGCATGCCAAAGTCTTTCAAAGATTTTGCCGAACCCGAGCACTGGCTGAGTTTCGATGAGATCGAGCGGGTGATTAAGGCGTTTGGTGCCTTGGGGGTGAGCCGTATCAGGCTTACCGGTGGTGAGCCGCTGGTGCGCCGCAATCTAAGCGATCTGGCGGCCCGTCTGGCTCGACTCCCCGGGATCGAAGATCTTTCCCTGAGTACCAATGCCTCGCAGCTTACCCGTCATGCCGAAGCACTCAAACAGGCTGGGGTGAGGCGTATCAACGTCAGCCTGGACTCACTAAGGCCCGAGCGATTCAGGGCGATTACTCAAAATGGCAGATTGGATAAGGTGCTCGATGGTCTGCGGGCCGCTAAGGCCGTGGGGCTTGCTCCCATCAAGATCAATATGGTCGCCATGAAAGGGGTAAACGATGACGAGATCGATGATATGGTGGCCTTCTGTGTGGCCCAGGGTTACACCCTGCGTTTGATCGAGACCATGCCCATGGGCAGTTCCGGACTTGAGGCCTCGCAGCAGTATCTCGATCTGCGCGAGGTGAGGGAAACCCTTGGGCGCCGGTACGATCTTATCCCCACGGTCATGTCCGGTGGGGGGCCGGCGCGTTATGTGCGGGTCAAAGGTACGGATCTGCGCATCGGTTTCATCACGCCCATTTCTCAGCATTTTTGCGCCACCTGCAACCGGGTAAGGTTATCCGTAGACGGCACACTTTATCTCTGCCTGGGGCAGGACCATCACTTCGAGTTGCGTCCACTGTTGCGTCGGGGAATCAGTGATGAGGGACTGCAACAGGCAATCATTGAGGCGATCTCGCTCAAGCCCGAGCAGCACGAGTTCCAGGACAAGCCGGAACAAGTCGTGCGTTTCATGTCTATGACGGGGGGGTGACCGAACCCGTTTTACCGCAGTAGGTTCTCTTTTCTCAATAGCCTCTTGGGTGGCTGTTGACAACTCTCCGCTCTTTACAGTACTTTGCCACAGTACCTGGAACTTTTATAAGATCCAGCGAATATAACAAAGGTTTTTACCTTCAATATCTCTGCTGGACCCGCGTTTGGGTTCTGTACGATTTGGTCCGATTACATCGGATAGGAAAAAACCAATAATACTAATGAGCCATTAAGAGGAATAAATGACTAAAAAAACAGCAAATATACTGTGGACAAAGGTGGATGAAGCCCCCGCTCTAGCAACGTACTCTTTACTCCCCATCATTCAATCATTCTTAAAGGGATCTGGTGTTACCGTTGAAACGAAAGATATCTCGCTAGCGGGCAGAATTATCGCCAATTTTTCTGAAAGACTAAACGACAGTCAAAAACAGTTCGATGATCTGGCTGAATTGGGTGATCTCGCTAAGACACCTGAGGCCAATATCATCAAGCTACCTAACATTAGCGCCTCAGTCCCCCAACTGAAGGCTGCAATCAAGGAATTGCAAGACAATGGCTATGATGTTCCGGACTATCCCGATGAGCCGCAAAACGATGCAGAGAAAGAGATTAAAGCCAGATATGCCAAAAACCTAGGAAGTGCCGTAAACCCTGTATTGAGAGAAGGTAACTCTGATCGAAGAGCGGCAACCGCGGTTAAGGAATTTGCCCAAAAGAACCCGCACAGAATGGGTGCATGGAGCGCGGACTCAAAGACGCATGTAGCGGCTATGAGCAGCGGAGATTACTGTGGTAGTGAAAAATCTACCACTATGGCGCAGGCCGGACAGGTAAACATTGAGTTTGTTAGCCAGGACGGAAAGGCCACGATTCTCAAAGAGAAGCTAGCCCTTGAGGCTGGCGAAGTTATAGACACGGCGGTAATGAGCAGTGCAGCCTTGAGTAAATTCTATGAGGAGCAGATGCAAGACGCGAAAGATCGCGGTCTGTTGTTGTCCTTGCACCTCAAAGCCACCATGATGAAGGTCTCGGATCCGATCTTTTTTGGTCATGCCGTTGCAGTTTATTTCAAAGAGGTATTTGAGAAATATGCGTCTGCATTTGAAGAGCTCGGGGTCAATGCCAATATGGGTCTTGGTGATCTTTACGCAAGGATCGCGACTTTGCCGGAGACTCAACGATCAGAGATCGAAGCGGATATCCAGGCCTGTTATGAGCAACGCCCTGAGCTGGCGATGGTAAATTCAGATAAAGGGATTACCAATCTACACGTGTCAAGTGATGTGATTATTGATGCGTCCATGCCCGCGATGATTCGTTCCTCAGGGCAAATGTGGGGTTCTGATGGGAAGCTCCATGATACCAAGGCAATGATTCCTGACAGAAGTTACGCCGGCGTCTATCAGGAAACCATCGATAATTGTATCAAGCATGGAGCTTTTGATCCCGCGACCATGGGAACGGTTCAAAATGTGGGCCTTATGGCGAAAAAAGCGGAGGAATACGGATCTCACGACAAGACATTTCAATCCCCCGGAAGCGGTGCGATCCGCGTAGTTGATGGTTCAGGCGAAACCCTGCTCAGTCAGCCCGTGGAACAAGGTGATATCTTCCGCATGTGCCAGGTCAAGGATGCGCCCATACAGGATTGGGTGAAACTGGCCGTCAATAGGGCAAAAGCGAGCGGATTTCCCGTAGTCTTCTGGTTGGATAAAAATAGGGCGCACGATGCGCAGCTGATCGAAAAAGTAAATCAATATTTACCGGATCACGATACGGCTGGCTTGGAGATCCAGATTATGAGTCCGGCAGCTGCCACGCGTTACTCATTGGATCGAGTTAGAGAGAGTAAAGACACCATTGCCGCGACCGGTAATGTCTTGCGCGATTATCTAACGGACCTGTTTCCAATTCTAGAGTTGGGTACCAGCGCTAAAATGTTGTCAATCGTCCCGCTTATGAATGGCGGCGGGCTGTTTGAAACGGGCGCGGGTGGTTCGGCGCCTAAGCATGTCCAACAGTTTGTTGAAGAGGGGCATTTAAGATGGGATTCTCTTGGGGAATTTTTAGCCTTTGCGGAATCATTGGAGCATCTAGGTAATTCAACTAACAACGAAAAAGCCAAACTTTTCGCGCAAACACTGGGTCAGGCAAATACCAAGTTTTTGGAAGAAAGAAAATCTCCCTCGCGAGTAGTTAATGAGCTGGATAATCGAGGCAGCCATTTTTATCTTGCTCTGTACTGGGCTCAAGCACTGGCTGAGCAGACCGAGGACACGGACCTGCAGGCACGTTTTTCAAAACTGGCCAAGGAACTCGCGGATAACGAGGCCAAGATTATTGATGAGTTGATGGTAGCCCAAGGGCAAGCTGTTGATATGGGTGGTTATCATTTTCCGGACCAGGAGAAGACCGGAAATGCCATGCGGCCGAGCGGGACCCTGAATGCGGTATTAGCGGCTGTTGGGTGAACACTGGTTTAGGAATGGCTCAATAATTGCCTAATTATTGTTGTGCTCATTCATTGTAAAGGGTAGGAGGAAGAGGCATCGATGGGGTTTCCGCGGCACTGCGGGTCAATCGCCGAGCCGCTTCCTCCCGTCATGGGTTATGTACCCATGACGAATGAGTTTTCAGGACCCATAGCACGCCGCCTTTGCCGCATAGCCGCGTTAGAACATGAAAACCATAGAAAAAAACTATGCCTTACGTGTTCTGCCTTGCTGTGCAACAAACTCGATGCATGCTGCGCCCCCGAAAACCCATCCGTCATGGGTATACCCTAAGCAGCGACAGAAAATAGGTGCTTTACCGGGGATAAATTGATCCACCCGAGATCGGTTGTTAGATCAGTAGGCAGCTCTATGCGCTCTAATTGTGACAGCTGTCTCAGATACGTATATCCTACCTGGCGAATACCTTATTAGAGCTTGAAAAATCCGATGATCGGTCTATTCTATAGGCCAAGAGGAGGAGGTTAGATATTGATTAGTCCAGATCATACGGAGATGAAACATGTTTGGCATAGCAACTTGGGTACTAGCCTTTTTTTTCATATTTACCGTCCCGGTATTGGCTGAGGATAGTGGGGCTGAACTGCCGAGTCTAGGTGTCTTTAAAACCGCTCACTGGCAGAATGTGAACGTGCAGATGGCTCCACGGAAATATGGGAAAGCCGTACGTCATAATAAACGAATCATACAAAGAGCCGCGAGGAATTATGTAGAAGGTGGACTCGTTACCATGGGAATTTCTAAACAAGCCGTGGCCATTACCGGTGCAACGGTTGGATTCTTTGTAAAAGGTGGTCATCTTAATCTCAATGAGAGTAAAACCTTAGCACTGGAAGTCAGTGAGGTAATCGAAAGCGACCGAGCATTGCTTTTGAGATACAAATTAGGATGGTAATTTCGAAGTATCTTTTATCTTTAAAATTCCCTGAATTAATCTTCTTCCCTATCCTATCGGCGGCATCTTTGATGCCTTAGCGCTTTCCTGTCAACCCGTTTCCAAACTCCTTACCGCCCCTACTAGTGCATATTGCTCTATTACCCAGACATAAAATTACTCTTGCCACGGGATTGCAATTTCTAAGAGGCTGTCCGAGAATGGCGACCGTAGCTAGGGCTAGATTTGTCCACAATAGGTTGGTTATTTCTCAGACAGGCTCCTAGCGCGACGTGGGGGAGGTGTGAATAAGCGAGTCGATACAGCACAGGTGATGCATCTTCCTGATTATCGGGGTGGCAGCATCGTCAATCTGATGGCCTCACTCACGACGGCCCGAGGAGGGAATCTTCCTCTATATCCCCCATTGTCTGCATTGCAACCCTATTCCTTGGCTGATTCGAGGAACATTGTCCTCATCGTCATTGATGGGCTGGGTTATGATTATCTTCGCAGTTCGCCTGCATCAGCTGCCTTGCACCGACATCTCATAGGCCGCTTGACCTCGGTCTTTCCTTCGACCACGGCCAGCGCAATTCCCGTATTCCTGACCGGTTTGGCCCCGCAGCAACATGCCCTTACCGGCTGGTTCAGTTATTTCAAGGAAATCGACCGGCTAATCACCGTGTTACCATTCACTGAGCGCGCTAGCAGTAAGAGTTTGCTCGATCTAGGGGTTGATGCTCAGTTGTTATTTGACTATAACAGCGTTTTTGAGGTGATCGCTACTCCATCATATGTGGTGGTTCCCGAGCATATTGCTTATTCGACATTCAATCTTATTCATTGCGAAGGGGCCACTGTGAGGCCCTATTCCTCCTTGAGCCAATTCTTTTCGGTGGTTGGTCAGATCATCGACAGTGATAGCCAGTCGAAATACATCTATGCCTATTGGTCTAAACTGGACCATGTCGCCCATGACAAGGGGATTGATAGCCGTGCCGTGGCGGCTCATTTCGCTGAACTGGATGCGGCGTTCGCCAAGTTTCTGATAGACGTTGAGGGCAGTGGCAGCATGGTGATTGTGACGGCCGATCACGGCATGATCGACTCCGGTCCTGAGCAGCTGATCCAGCTGGAAAGGCATCCGCAACTGGCGCAAACCTTGGTTCGTCCACTGTGCGGCGAAAGGCGGATGGCCTATTGCTATGTCAAGGCGTCGAAATGCCGACAGTTCGAACGTTATGTGCAGGATCAGCTGGATGATTATGTCACGCTTTATAAGAGCGAAGAACTCATCGAGCAGGGTTTCTTCGGCCTGGGCCGGGTACATCCCCGGTTGAGGGAAAGGATCGGTGACTATGCCCTGATCATGAAAGAAAACTATATAATCAAGGATTGGCTTCCAGGTGAGCGCCACTATGCGCACATCGGTGTCCACGGCGGTGTAAGTCGGCAAGAAATGTATGTGCCTTTGATCGTGGTCGAGGTTTAGGAGCCTGTCCGAGAATAGAGAACCTACTGCGGACTCGCTACGGCCCCTTTTCTCGGACAGGCTCCTAGGAAAGATCGGTTCCAATGGGGGTTTAGGAGTAGGGTGTGCCGTGCGCACCACTTGTAAACAAATTTCTGACTATCGATAGATAATTGAGTCTATAGTGGAGAAAATCAACGGGCTATCATGCGCGAAACCATTAAACTGAGTACCCATAGGCGTGAACAATTGGTGGATATCACACCACAGGTGGCTGAATTAGTAGAACACAGTGGAATACAACAGGGGGTTGTGGCTGTTTATGCCCAGGGCGCGACTGCGGCCATCATGATTCAGGAAAACTGGGATGAGAGTGTGCAGACCGATGTAGTGCATCTGTTGCAAAAGCTCATCCCCAAAGGGGTGTGGCTTCATGATGAGCAGGACGGCAATGGTGACTCCCATCTTAAGTCGGGCTTGGTGGGGCCCTCGGAGACCATACCTTTGATAGACGGGCAGCTGGGACTTTCTCGTTGGCAGAACATCTTTTTTTGCGAGTTCGATGGTCCGCGTAGCGATCGTAAAGTTGTGTGCACGGTGCTGGCTGATGATATACCCCTGGTGGGAGAATCAGCATGAGCGGGGAGGAATGAAACTAGGCATCGATCAACTGCTTTCAGACTCAAGGCTAAGGCCTTCTCTGCAAGGCCGCCGTATCGCATTGCTCGCTCACCCCGCCTCGATGACGGCCGGGTTTGTGCACAGCATCGATGCATTGATGGACTCAGGAATGAATCTGACGGCCGCATTCGGTCCTCAGCACGGGATGCGCGGGGACAAGCAGGATAACATGGTGGAAACAGTGGATGATTTCGATGCCAAACATGGCTTACCGGTATTTAGCCTATACGGTAAGGTGCGTCGGCCGACCTCCGAGATGCTGGATCATTTTGAAGTCATACTGCTGGATGTGCAGGATGTAGGTTGTCGCATCTACACCTTTCTGACCACGCTGTGTTATCTGCTCGAAGATTGCGCCGCCGCCGGGAAGGCCTTATGGGTGTTGGATCGGCCCAATCCAGCGGGACGCCCCGTGGAAGGAATGAAGTTGACCGCGGGATTTGAAAGCTTTGTGGGTGCAGCACCATTGCCCATGCGTCATGGGTTGACCCTGGGAGAACTGGCGCGTTGGTACATAGATCTACGGCATCTCGATCTGGATTTCAAGGTGGTGCCCATGCAGGGCTATGATCCTGCTGCCCCTCCGGGCTTTGGCTGGCCGATGCATGAACTGGCCTGGGTTAACCCCAGTCCGAACATGGCCAGTCTTAACGCTGCACGTGCCTATGCAGGCACGGTCATACTGGAGGGGACTACCCTTTCAGAAGGGCGTGGAACCACCCGAGCGCTGGAACTGGTGGGGGCGCCGGACATTGAGATCGAGGCCATACTAGAGGTTATGAATGATGTCGCCCCCCAGTGGTTGGTCGGTGTTAAACTGCGCCCTTGTTTTTTCGAGCCTACATTTCACAAACATAAGGGCAAGCTGTGCCGTGGATTCCAGCTTCATACCGATCATCCGGCTTATGAACACACTGGGTTCAGGCCTTACCGGCTCATCGCTTTGTTTTTGAAGGCTCTGTACTCGCTGCATCCTGGATATGAAATCTGGCGTGAATTCGAGTATGAGTATGTCGATGGTCCGTTACCTATAGATACTATAAACGGGGGACCGGCCTTGCGTCAGTGGGTAGAGACTCAGGGGTGGGATGTCGAGGCATTCGAGCAACGGTTAGAGGTCGATGAACTAGCCTGGGACGAGGAGCGGGTTCCCTATCTTCTCTACTGATTCCGTGTGGTTCTACCTTGTCCCTCCAGAAAACTCTTATCAATTGAAACCCTTGAAGTTTTCTATGTTTTCCTTCAATGTGCGTAAGGTGATTATTTCAGGGAAAAGGGCGGATAGGAATGAAAATTATTGTCGTCTCACTGCTTGTGTATATTTCAACCTGGTTTCGTACTCACCGATCGATGCAGATAGAGATTGTGGCACAGTGTAGCGTGTCTTAGTGACCCCGCGAGGACTCGCAAAAACCCCTAAATACTTGTGCGCTTATGCGCATAAGCGTATATGTTTTTGTAGTCTGTGGTCTCCAAGGAGAAATAGGATGAGTAATGTCCGGTGGTCCATTGTGGTACATGGCGAAGTTGACAGAGCCTTACGCTCCTATCTCGCTCGGCGGGGAACTAAGAAGGGCGACCTTTCGCGCTTCGTTGAAGAGGCGGTTCAGGCTCGCCTGTTCGAGCTCATCGTAAAGGATGTAAAGCAGCGCAATCGGGAGTATTCACAAGACGACATCTTTGAAGCGATTGATGAAGCGCTAGCCAGCGAATAGCCTCCATGCGTGTTGTGCTCGATACTGGCATTCTGATTGCCGCACTGATCAGCTCGAATACACCACCCGACTTGATCTACCGGGCATGGCGCAAGAAGCAGTTCGAACTCATCACCTCGGAGTGGCAGCTTACCGAGTTTCGTCGGGTGTCTCGCTATCCGAAACTACGTCGATACCTCAAGCCTTTCGAAGCGGGAAATCTTGTTAATGGTTTGCGTAATCAGGCGATTGTTCTGGGTGATTTTCCGGAAGTGGATCTGTCTCCAGATCCAGATGACAATCCGGTGCTGGCCTCGGCCATTGCGGGTGAAGCAGAGTACATTATTACGGGTGACAAGCGTGACCTACTCTCCTTAGGCGTGGTACAAGGTATCCAAATTGTGACGGCACGTGATTTCGTAGACGTGCTTGATATTCCAATTGGAGACTGATTCCGTCAGTCGAATCGCTGGGCATGGGAAATCAAGCAAGTCTGACCCATAGGTTTTCCTCATAACGGATTCTATTGAGGGCCAGCCAAGCGATTGCCTGGTCTACCCACTGAGGGCCGCCGGACTTTAAACAACTAAGACAAGTGAGCAACAATGGCGAGAAGACGGATTGACTGGAAAGTTCTGGAGCCTGCACTTCGCAAGCTGAAAAAGGACGACCTACTACAGGCCCTTCATGATGCATACCAGGAGTTACCTGGATCTCGCGTTGTATCGGTCTTCGGCGCGTACGTGGACTTGCTGGCGCTTGAGTCCTCATCCACCAAGGTGAAAGGTGCTGCACCAGGCCGTTTGCGCAAGGCTGTTGAAAGGTTTCACAGGGATAGTGTGGCAGGCCAATACTACGAGTCTTTTAATGTCAACTCAAAGAACTTCATGGATACCTCAGAGGGCACCGACCTATGGATCAGCGAGTGCAACCAATTCTTCGATAAATGTGTTCAGCTTAGCGCCAAAGGGCATCATGCTGAAGCTCGCTCAGCTATGGACTTACTCTTCGAGCTGCTAGCGGAGATCGACACAGGCAGCGATGAGATTATTTTCTTCGCAGATGAGGGCGGCTCCTGGCAGGTAGGTTTGGATGAAGAGAAAGTCATGCCTGCTTATTTTTCAAGTCTTGCCGCGACAGCGACACCTGAAGAGTATGCTAGCAATGTGATAAATTCCATAGAGGGCCGTGGTACCTACAACC
>JAAEPA010000318.1 GCA_024222475.1 Gammaproteobacteria bacterium
CCGTGCCATGTGCGAAGGGGCAAACGAAGGGCCAAAACGGCAACCGGTACGAAGTCTAAGAGAAGACTTTCTAAAGAAAGTCTTTGTTTAGAGAGCGACACCGCTCCAACAACATCCTCAGAACGTTGTAGGAACATATTTGAATGGTTCTTTCGCCGATCAGGAGAGAGAGTACATCTCTATTCAGCGATAAGAGCTACATCCCGCCATCTCCTACGGACCTGGCAGACGAATCCAAATGAAGTCGTGTCACAGGTCGACGAAGCTATCAGAGCGGTACATCCTCGAGGCTGGGGGCGTGGCATCATACGGGAATACCTTGCGTATGCCATGGGGGACAAACCTCTTACTGTGGCAGACAAACACCAAATCGCAGCAGCGTTACGACACTGCAGCGACCCAGGCTGTTTGAGTACAGAGTTGTTTCCAGCGCCACCTGACGTCGTGCCAGATACTCTGCTGTCCACCGAGCAATTGCAGCACCTGCAGCAGAGTCAGACACCAGAGCAATTGCAAGCACTCCAAGCACAGATGGAAGCGGAGGAGGCAGCTGAGCAACAGCGGCAAGCTGAAGCTGCTCTGAGAGCACAGGAGGAGGCAGCTCTGGTACGAGCAGCGCTCCGAACAGTCCTAGAGCAGATTGAGGGTACACCATGCCCAGTCAACCAGCCCATGCGGGTCAAGCTGGGTTGGAAGCATCGGCAAAGTGTGGCGGATGCTGTCAGACGTATGGTGTCCAGCAATCGCCTTGATGTCCTTCGGCGTGCCCAAGAGCTCCTCCAAGAAGTGTGCCCAACGCATCTCCAGGCACTCCTACATCCTGCCTAGTCCTGGGTGCAGGTCTGGAGCTATCGCTCTCAGTCCACACCCAGAACAGGCCTCTATGCTTAAAGTATGCTATGAAAAGCAGCCAGCATAAGCTTTGCGCTACATTCTGTAGCGCAAAGCTGCTGTCAGGGGAGACCCCTTGACCCCCAAAGAGACTCGGACACACACCATCAGATTTCGTGTCACAGCCTCAGAACTGGTTGCGATGGAGGCAGCAGTGCCAGAGGGCACCACACTGTCTCGATGGGCACGGGAGGAATTGCTGGCGAGAGCGACCAATCAGCGTCGCCGCCTCCGAGCTCCCCCTGTAGATCCCGCATTTCTCGCCGAGATCAATCGGATCGGAAACAACCTAAATCAAATTTCGACGGCTGTGAATGTGGCGCAGGCCAAAGGTAAGGAAGATCATGAGATATCATCGCGAGCACTGAAAGGTGTGGCAGCCATTTGGAAACAGCTGGAGGCGCTCCAAAAGCGGGTATCTCTCAATAGAATCGATATCACTCCAGTGCAGCGGGCACTGGAGTCACTCTCGGAGGAGGTGGCTGCTCATCAACGGCGGTTGGGCGGAGGTGGTGATGATAGTTAGCTTTTTCGCCCATGGTGGTGGTCGCAGCGGAGGAATTGGGTATCTGCTGGGCCCCAAAGATCATGAGGGAAATGAGCGTGAGGTTGCTCCTGCTGTAGTGAAGGGCAATCCCACGCTCACGCAAAATCTAATTAATTCCAACAATTTCGCTAAGCACTATACGTCTGGAGTGCTCTCATTTGCCCAGGAAGATCAGCCATCGATGGGCGACAAGCTCACTATCATCGATTCGTTTGAGAAAGACGCACTTTTTCCAGGATTATCGCAAGATCGATACAATACAATGTGGGTCGAGCACCAGGATAAAGGGCGGTTAGAGCTCCACTTTGTGGTGCCAAACCAAGAGTTGCGGACTGGAAAACGTCTAGTTCCTTACTTTCATCGAGCCGATTTGCGGCGCGTGGACACATGGGCCCGACTACAGCGGGCGGGTCGAGATCTCGCTGACCCCCATCATCCCGACCGCGAGCGGTCTGGAGCATGGTCACAGAGACTACCATCAGAGCGAAAAGAGGCTGCAAAACTGATACATGAGTATGTGCGGGAGGGTGTCAGTGCAGGTGCTATCACAGATCGCACCTCGCTAGTAGCTGATTTAAAGGGTTTAAACTTCGAAATTCCTCGCGAGGGGAGAGACTATATCTCGGTCCGAGCTCCTGGGTGGGACCGCTCGATCCGACTGAAAGGGGGGATTTATGGGAGATCTTTTGGAATTGAAAAAGAAGCTCCAGGAACAGAGCGCACTGAGAGAGGCGCATCAACGCCAGAGCGAGGAGCTCGCACAGGCAGCATTGGAGAGCTGGGAGAGCAATTCGGTGAGCTTGTTAAAGCAAAAGCAAAGCATATTGGCCGATTATATGGAATCTCAGATGAGTACAATCTCGAGCCAGGTTGGCGAGATCGATTCGTCCCTGCAGTCTATTCGAAGCAGCGCGACCCAGGGCGTAGCCGCGATCCAGCAGATCGACCAGGAGATCGGAGCAACCGCACAGCTCATGGCGTCGGAGGTACGGCAACGAGCGGCCAAGGCCGTCCAGACGGAGATGGAGAGCTGGGCCAAGGCACTAGTAGCCAATCGGAAGTCGCTCGAGAGAGATCAACAACAGTGGCAACGGACAGTCCTGGCGGACATGAGGAACGGGACTCGCACGCTAACAGCCGGCCTGCAAACGGAGATATCGGATTACCAGGCGGCATATCAGTCGACCCAGCGACAGATGGAGGCGCAACAGGAAAAATGGCAGGACGATGGAGACCGCATCAGGCGCAGAGTCAACGACTCCCGGCAGGAACTCCAGGAGCTGGAGACGCGGGTGATCTCAGCATACCGCCGCATTCGGTGGGCGACAGGAGCGGCCGTCCTCATCGTGATAATGGCCCTAGGATTCGGCAAATGGCAGGACTGGAAGACAGACGAGAAAGCACAAGCCGTAGCGCAGCTGGAACAGCAGATTCTGGGGCGCCATCAAGAGGCGATCGCCTACATCAACGCGAACGAATGGGCACAATTGGCCGTGGGATCAGAGGTGAAGGGACAGTGGTGGGTGAGGGTGCAGCCGGACTCATGCGCGAGGAACACCACAACGAACGAGTGGTGGGCGCCGATCCAGTAGACATCCAGGCCAGACGCCAGCTAATTCGAGACTCGTATCCACTCCCATCACTAGCCAGAGACCCAGCAGAACACAAGCGCGCGTGGGAGCAAGAGCAAGAACAACAACGCGAGCGCGATCGAGAGGTGGCGGAGATGCGAGCGGATGTTGACAGTAGTGAGCTCTGGCAAGAGCGACAGCAACAGGA
>JAAEPA010000319.1 GCA_024222475.1 Gammaproteobacteria bacterium
AAAGACTATCTGTAAGATCGCCGATGGCCAACCCTACAACGTGCCAGCGACCATCGAAGACGCCACCACGCTCGATGAGATGGAGATAGCACTTTCCACGCTAGGATACGCGCAAACACCAAAAGCCTAGTTAGTGGCCCCTTGCACTCGATTTGTATCGATGGCCGTCACAAGCTCCCATCCCGGTGAATGTCAAGATAGTTGGCACCCAAGTTCCTTGACTGACTGGAAGGAAGAAACACACACTCCGCTCCGCTCACGCTACGCGAAAAAAATGCTGTATGAAGGCATGTGCATTGAATTTAAGGCATGCCTGGCTTCCACGGGTAAGATGTCGTCTGCGGCCTAGGCTAAACGCACATCTCAAGCGTACCCCTGTAGGTGGGCGACTTTGTGAAACAGCGTATTCCACGGGTAGGTAAGTGGTTACGCTGCTGCTTGGTTAGGCTGTTTGATTCTGGAGGCATTAAGCGCAACTACATGGGTGGGGGACCAGTTGCGGCAGCCCTGAGACCAACGATTGGGATTTGCGGCTCTAGCCGATTCATAAACTTGCTGGCGTCTTAGCAGGATTTCCGTATCTTTCCCTTCATGGCGGCTTGCAGGCGTAACGAAACGGATAGCACTGTGCTGATGTTCGTTGTTGTACCAGGCCACAAAATCTTTCACCCACTCACGCGCAGCATTAAGGTCTTGAAACGGTCTTGATGGGTAACTTGGCCGGTACTTCAAGGTTCGAAAAAGCGCTTCAGAATAGGCATTGTCGTTGCTTACGCTAGGACGACTAAATGATGGCACAATGCCAAGAGACTGCAAAGTAGCCAGCATGGTCGCTCCTTTCATTGGGTTGCCATTGTCTGAATGCAGGTGAACCTGGCCAGGTTGCAGGCCTTCGGAGCTGTAAATGGCTGCCGCGAGTTCTGCCGAGAATTCCATCAACTCTTGGCCCTCAACTCGATGGCCAACGATTTTCCGACTCCAGATGTCGACAAACATGTAGAGATAGAAAAAGGACCCTCGTATCTGGCTCTTTAGATAGGTGATGTCCCAGCTATAGACTTGATTTGGGCCAGTTGCGGTTAGAGTTGTGGGTCTATGGTTTTGTGGTGGTCGGGTATTTGACCGGTGGTTGTAGAGTTTCGCCTTTCGAAGTATTCTGCAAAATGAGGATTCCGACCCTATGTATATTCCTTTGTCAGCCAACTTTGGCACGATTTGACTAGGTGAGAGGTCACGGTACTCTGGGCTGGTAGAGATACGGAGGATTTCAGCAGTCTCTTCTGGGGATAGCTTGTTGCTGGGCTGTGACTTCGGACCTTGCCTTAGATCATCACCATTGGGGGCTCCCAACCACCGCTGCACACATCTGAGGCTAATTCCAATGGTTTCACATGCAGGGGCCAAACGAGCCCCTCCAGCACGGGCCTCTGCAATGAGGGACAACACATGTTGTCGTTCGCTTTTTATGTGTCTTCGCCCTCGTCCCCCCAAAGGGCGCGGGCTTTTTTTGACAGCACCAAAAGTGCCGCAGCCTCTGCCAGTGCCTTTTCTTTCCGTTTCAGCTCCTTACTCAGGCGTTGATTCTCCTTTTGCAGCCGTTTGTCTCCCACTGATGCCACCTGACTGAGCCCACCTTCTGCCTGTTGGCGCCACTGCCGAAGATGGTCCTCATGAAGGCCCTTCTCTCGAAGAAACCTGCCCAACTCTTCCTCACTCAAAGCACTTGCTTGAAGCACTGCCTCAAGTTTCTCACTAGCACTCCAATCCTGTGGACGCCGCGACCTAGATTGCTTGCTCATTTTGCTCCTATCGCTCTTTTTTACCCACTCATACAGGGTTGAGGTGCTAACGCCCACCTCTTGCGAAAGTCGATAGGCAGTTGGTCCCCCTGGTTCACAGATCCGTCGTACCAGATTGGCCTTGAATTCCTCAGAGTATTGGCGAGGTGCTGTCATGTAATCCTCCACCCCATGAATCCCACGGGGT
>JAAEPA010000321.1 GCA_024222475.1 Gammaproteobacteria bacterium
AACCATTCAGCCCCCATCCCTAATCAGTTGCCTTCGACAAGCTCAGGCAACGATTCGCAGACTGAGCTTGTCGAAGGCGTAGAGGGGAGTGAACGATTACCATCTGATACACTGTCAGACAACTTTTACGAACTTCGTAGCTACAACTTTAGTTGTTTTCTTAGGTGATTGACGGCTAAAGGATTTTTTGAAGACGGTTAACATTAAGAGGAGATTCCGATGCCCCGAGCAGCCTTGATTGGTGATGAAACCCTGTGGGCCGGCGGCCACCCCCCCGGCCATCCCTTACGACCGGAACGCCTGCGCGACACCTGGGATATGCTCAACGCTTACAATGCTTTTGATGCAACCAACACGCGCATTATTCCCCCTCGGTTTCCCACAAATGATGAACTCGCTACCTTTCATACCCAGGAATATATCAATGTTGTTCGCCGCCTGAGCCAAGGCGAGTTGATGCTTAATGCGACTCGTTTCAACTTTGGGGCAGGCGATAACCCGGTTTTTGAAGGTATGTTTGACAGCGAAGGGCTTAAGGTGGGTGCAGCCCTCGTG
>JAAEPA010000322.1 GCA_024222475.1 Gammaproteobacteria bacterium
CTTGATACGTTCATCCAGCGCCCGAAAGGCCTCCAACAACTCGGCAAGCCAGCCCCGAAATCGATCCGTCAGACCGTTTTCTGCATCTTCCAGAATCTCGGGAATCCGGGGGCGGATCTGGCTTATCCCCTGGCCAACAACGATCCCATACTCACCGAGCAGCCCGCGGATCTGGTTGGCTAGCGCCGTACGCTGCTTGACCACCGACTGGCGAATTCGATGCAAAGCCTGGAGGTCTTGCTGCTCAATGGCCTTGACCGTGACAAAACGCATGTTCGGGCGTCCCACGGCTTCACAAATCCCTTCCGCATCGTTGTAGTCGTTCTTGTTTCCCTTGATATACGGCTTCACGAATTGGGGGCTGATCAGCTTGACCTCATGGCCCAGCTTGGCGATCTCGCGGCCCCAATAGTGATTCCCGCCGTAGGCCTCTATTCCCACCAAGCACACGGGTAGATTCGCAAAATACTCAAGCACCTGCTGGCGGCGCAGCTGCTTCTTCAGCACCGTGGCGCCGGACGCCTCTACCCCGGACAGATGAAACGTATTCTTGCCTAAATCCATTCCCATTCGTACTACTTTCTTGCTAGTCTTCATGTTGGATCCTCTCTCTTCCTTTAGATGGATGGTTTCCTTTACCATCTTGGCTCTTTAGAAGCCGGTTTGGAAGGGGGATGGGTCCATTTCATTACTCAAGAACCTGGGAAAACGCGCGGGCACGAAAAAATCATGAGGTATCCGGCTGCAGTGATCTTGCCGTGTGGTCATGGAAAATCGACAGAAAGAGTAAGGTGCCCCCAATCACTAGACCACTAGGAGGCTGTCCGAGAATAGCGTAAAGCGTCAAGCAGCCATCTCCATACTGAGCGATA
>JAAEPA010000323.1 GCA_024222475.1 Gammaproteobacteria bacterium
CATCGCGCCCGAATTCGCATCGGTTCAGCACGGCATTGGGGATCTTCTTCAGCGTCAGGTTCGTGAAGGCATCGCGCTTGACACGGAAGGCGCCGCAACAGACTAGCAACGTGCGCTCATCACCGACTTCCTCCGACAACGCCTCCAGTTGCGCCCGGCTCAGGGTCTGAGTGGTGACGTAGATATAATCGCGTTCCGTTGAATGGCCGTGCTGCCAATATACTGTTTCGCTGGGCGCATAGGTAAAGCCTTCGTGCTTGCAGATGGCCTCCGCCAACATTTCAGAATTGTATTTCTCGCTGATGACCCAGTTGTCCCAGGGGTCTTTTTCCAGCAACGAGGGTGCGAGGCGGTAGTAGCGGAAACCGCCGCCGCCTTTCCAGTTGGCGGCTTTGGTAATGCCACCGGGATCGTCGCCATCAATGACCTTCTTTAGGCGCGGGATGATGTGGGTGTGACAGTGATCGCCTAGTTCCACCATGATCCAGCGGCGGCCCATTTTATGGGCGACGGCGCCGGTGGTGCCGGAGCCAGCGAAGGAGTCGAGGACAAGGTCGCCAGGATCCATTGAAATATCAATAATTCGTTTTATCAATCGCTCTGGCTTTGTCGTTTGAAAAACATCAGGTACTTCTGGTAGAACAGCAATTACTTCTTTTTTTGCTTCTTGCGTATTACCTACCTCCTTATGAAACCAGATAGTCTGTGGAACAATACCCTCCATTACATCTGATAGGAAACGTTTTAGTCGGGGTTGGTTGTTACCTTTCTTTCCCCACCAAATACGATTGTCTCTATCTAATTCCATAAACTTCCTATTTGACACACGCCAATACGTACCCTTTGGTGGCCCTTTTATGACTCTACCTGCTGGCGTTGTTATCGAATATGTTCCTGCAGAATAATAATTTCTAGCTGACAAATCTCCAGAGGCCCAAGGCCCTCTCGAATCATCATCTGGATTCCTATAGTTCTTATTATGCTCCGCGCTTCGTGGCAGCAGATTTCTATTCCATTGCTCTTTGCAAATAGCAATATATGATCGTGCATTGCGGATAGGTGCCGCGCTGTGCTCTTGGGGGAAAATATCTTTTGCCAAATCACATTGGCTACAAAATTTTGGCGCCCAAATACTTCATCCATTAATACCCGGAGGTAATGACACTCGTTGTCATCTATTGAAACCCAAATTGATCCATCTTTACTCAACAAGGTCCTCAATATATCAAAACGTTCCTTCATCATTGTAAGCCATAAAGAATGCTCAACCCCATCATCATAAAGATCCCATGCGGCCCCAGTGTTATACGGCGGATCTATATAGATACACTTCACCTTCCCCGCATATTCCTGCTCCAGCGCCTTCAATGCCAGCAAGTTGTCTCCATGAATCAGACTATTGTCAAAGCTATCGTTCTCACTCACCCGATGCGGAGCGTGATAGGACTTCTCCGGATCTTCGAGCAGAATCCGCGGTTCCAATCGCGGCCGCTCATCCTTCCCGATCCAGGTCAGCTCCAACTTTGTTTTCTTCTTCGCCACTATTTGCTACTCATCAACGCTGAACGCGAGCACGCACACGTTCTTGCAGGCGATTGCGCAGCTGGGTAAAAAGACGTGCATTCTGGTTTTCCCGATCGCGAAAACAAGCTACCAAGGCGTATGGTTCCTCTACACTTGTCAATTCTTCCCCCCATGGCTGGTCGTTGCGAGTAATTACTACGAATAGACGCTCGGTCCGGAGTTTTGATCGAGCGTTAAATTGCCGGAAATGCCAGGTCGCACTTTGTACGGTACCCTTGGAGCGCACTGTGGATTTAACACTGGCATTAGATAATTCCGAGATGCTTTCATAGTCATTCTTGGACGTTGCTCTATCGAACATACGACTCAGCTGATCCAGGCCCGGCGCTGTCACCAGCCGGAAATCGATACGCATAGCCTTGTAGTCGATACGTGTAGAACGCACCGGTGGTAGATACGATAGTGCAATGGTCAATTCTCTGTCCCTTCGCCCAGAGGTAACAAAATCATCGGGGACAGGAATCTCGTAGAAATGGTGATGTTTGTCTCTGAGTATATCTTCAGCAATCAGAGTGACATCGTTTTCAATCGAGCGAAGCAACGCACGGCCATCTATCTGACCATAGCCACATATTTGCCTGAGCGTATTTGAATCGGATAGCAGGTCGATGCAAGGCCCAGGGATTGCAGCATGCGACACCAACAACGCCCTTACAAGATTTACCCCGGATTCGGGATTTTCTGTGAGCAGCCGGGCGCATAAATAGGCAATATGCGGGGCAGCAAAACTGGTTCCGCATTGCTCTCCGAGCAACCATCCAGCCGCAAAACCTCGGTTTGTGGATAACTCTCCCAGGCCTTGTTCGACAATATAAAAACCAGCCCGCGTGTTAACCGCCCAGTTTCCACCATAGGCAACCAGATCCGGTTTAATAGCTCCTGCCAGGGAGGGACCACGACGAGTGAAGGGTGACGGTTGATCATGCAACGCAATCGGCATTTCCGCGGGATCATCAGGATAGCGCTGGCTGTTGAAATCCCTATCCCAGCGCGCAAGACTGCCTACCGTCAGGACATTCAGCGCCGGCGCCGGATCGATAAGCGACCAATCCTCATTGCTCAGGTATTTCGGGTACCGCTCTTTCCAGTCCTGACCACTCTGCTGGGTACGCGATACATTTCCCGCGGAGACGACGAATACAATGCCTAGATCTCTTGACAGATTATCCAGCGTGAATGCGAGACCGCGCACATGACCCCGCAGATACGGCTTGCGCAAATCCCCGAAGGACAGATTGAATATCCGGCAACCATACGCTTGGTTAAAGTACTTGACTGCTTCTGTAATGTGATTTTCGACAAACCCGGTTTCATTGGCATTGTCGTCATCCAGGATCCGACCACTGAATAGTCGAAACTGAGGCACGAAAGCGCCACTCCGTCGTGTTTCCTCAACATCACCGTAAAGTGCCAGGCCCGCGATATGTGTACCATGCCCGGTTCCATCGGCATCGGGCATGCCGGGCAGAAAACTCTGTGCTTCACCGATTGCGGGCGCTAGCAGAGGATGGCCAGTTGCGACGCCACTATCAAGGATAGTGATGCTCTGAGCATTATCAGGAGGTTGGAGAACGGGTGGTAGATCAGCGAT
This sequence comes from Gammaproteobacteria bacterium, assembly GCA_024222475.1. Classification (GTDB taxonomy): domain Bacteria; phylum Pseudomonadota; class Gammaproteobacteria; order JAAEPA01; family JAAEPA01; genus JAAEPA01. The sequence goes on from JAAEPA010000323.1 coordinate 3,176, forward strand.
ATCAGTGCCCAACAGGTCCATATCCAGGCCATAACGCGGTGGCAAATCAACGGTACGCACGTCCCGGTGATGCAACAGCCGATCTGCTTGTTCTCTGTTAACCCGAAGACGGTAGAGCAGTAGACCGGGTTGGTTTACCGAATCGAGTTGCTCGATCCTGTTTCGCTGCAACCACCCCTCAAATGCCTGCCGTAATCGCCCGCGTTCCGCCTGTGTAGCCAGTGGCCACAACTCAACATCGAGCACAAATTTTTCGGTATCAGGGAATCCTTCCTGAGTTAGCGCCCAGCCGCTTCGGTCTTCTGCCTTCCAGCCATCGACACCCTGTAAGGCATAGATAAAATTTCGGTTTGTCGGCTTCCCACCCTTAGCGAGAGTACTTAGACGTGCTTCAAACTCTTCGACCGACTCTTCACTAGCAAATGCAAGGATGATCGTTTTATCTTCCTGGCTTACCAGCTCAATACCGGGTGCTATGCGACGGATATCATCTGGATTGAATCCTTGCTGCACTTCGAAGCGGAACAATCGGCGCTCATCGAAGCCACCGATATTCGCTTCCGATGCCTCACGCGCCGATCCTAAGCGATCCTGCAGATTACGAGCAAATTCTCTTGGATTTTTGGGAATTTCGGCCCTCCAATAACTCCCGGGGCGACGTTCATTTATTGGTTCTTCGCGTGAAATCCTCAAGTGAGGATAATTTTCATCCATGGATAATTACGCTCCTGCTACACGCTGGCGCCGCGCATCCTCACGAACAACAGCCGCTTTTATATGCCGCTCACACAGAAACTCCTGTTTCGACAGCACCATATCTTTTATTGCACGACGCAGCACACGTTCTATGTCTGCATGGCTCATGCCCTTGAATAGCTCAACCAGTTTCCTGGATTCCAGCTCGAA
>JAAEPA010000324.1 GCA_024222475.1 Gammaproteobacteria bacterium
CCCAGAACAAGGGCGGTCGAGGCGGGAGGGTAGGCGATGTTTTCACCGCCGGTGCGGCGGGCATCGCTTTCAGCGCCCGCTTGGCGTAGCGCTCGAGGGTCTCTTCGATCACCTTGGAGCCCATCCGCACCGGTCGTCCCGAGGAGGTGGTCTTGCCAGTGCGGAACATCGGTTCCTTCGGACCCCAGTAGGCCTTACGGTCGCGGCTGCGGTACCGGATAAGCGCGTCCGCGATGTCCTTCCTCCTGACGAACCGTTTCTTGAGGTAGATGCGGGGCCGGAAATCCCGGCCGTATTTCTGCGTCACCTGCGAGAGGTTGAGTTTGCTGATCTCTGCCGGACTCATGTACAGGCGGACAGCCAGCAGAAGGATGAGCCGTTCGCGGGGACGTTTGGCCATCGCGAGCACGCGCTTCCCCACTCCTTTTCCGCGGATGTCCGACCACGTGACCGTCGTTCGCCCGGTTTCCGGCTCGTCAGGAGGATCGTAACGGCGGTCGAACGCGCTGACAAAATCGACGAGAATGCCGCCGGTTCGCGACATCGACTCCAGGGCATCGAACGCCGACGGGGAGAAGCTGTTTCGGTTAGTCCATCCAGGCCTACGCCGGGTGCCCAAAGTCACGACGCATTCGTCATGGCACAGGATGGCGCTCATGAATGCCGTTGAAAGGTAAACGACGGGGGCATCGACACGCTCCTGGAGCAATACGAGCAGATCGCGGCATTCTTCCGGCCAGGGCTTTTCCGTACCGAACCGGGCAAAGTCGACGCGTTCAGTATCGACATAGGGGCGCACTACGACCGAAAAAGGGGTCTGGACGATGAGGGGCGCTATTCCCAAGGGAGTCTCCAGGGGCTCGAAGCTCATTTGCATCCGCTGGGCGGGCAGGTTCTCGCTCTCAAGCTGCCGCCTGATGGCAAGTGCGTTATCCAGCAGGTGGAAAAACGGGTTGCCGCTTTGGCCGGAATGGGTTCGCGATTGTTCTGGCATTGCGAATTTGATGCGTTTTCCCACAAAGACCCAGTGAGCACGAAGCTGTCACGAGCCGCCACATGAGCCGTTTCTAATATTCGACCTCTCGATTATGGCTCTATTCGGGATAGCTACGGGATTCGTTCGGATAAGCGCGGAATAGCTTGGTCTGATTCTCGTAACTTTGCTTAGAGCCTCAGAGGCCGCTTAAATAGCTCTGTTGTACATATCCACAAGCATCACAGGGTCGCTCTGCATCTAAAGATTTATATATATATATACTTAGGGGCTACCACGTAGCCCTTTTCAGCACTAAAACAGCCACACGGTAGCTGTATTGGCTTTAAAACAGCCACACGGTAGCTGCTTTCAATACGGCTACCGTGTGGCTGTGTATAAGTTCAGGTGAGTGCTTGGGCTTTTCGTAGGAGCTCGGAAAACTGCTTCCGAAGCTCTGGATCTTTGATATCACCGATATTGATCTGCGTGTTATGCGAGCCTGTCTGGAGGTTCTCAATGGTGAGGCGCTCGATATGTATGTATTGCAGTGGTTCACCATCTCGGCCTTTCAAAAGAAAATCCCTAATCTCAGCACGGGCTGCCTCAACCGTGCTCGGAAGGTAGTCCCAGGTTGCCACTGCAGCAGGTCTGCCAGCCTCATCCTTGATATCGATCTTTTCCCGCAAGCTGTAGATATTTCGCCGACCTTTCTTCTTTTTGTTAATGTAACCAAACTCCTCAAGTCTCTTAATACACTTTTTGACCATGGCAAGGCTCATTCCTGCTTTCTCAGCTAACAGTTCAAGGCGGGGGAATGCATGTCCGGTCGAGTAATTCGTATAGCTCTTAATAACAACATAGAGGGCCAGTGCATGTGGGCCCATGGCCGCTGCATCACCACTCTTAATCATCGTTTTGAAGACATGAAACCAAGTAGTTTCTGCCTGAAAGAGCTCACCCTGTTTGTTCATTTCATGATTATTTGATGAAACTTTCAGATCCATTGCGCCCCTCCAAATCTTTGGTGTAGATAGCAGCTAGATAGCTTCTATTAATATTATTTCGATTCGTATGCCTCAAGCGCACGTTCGAGTAACTCCACAAGAAGGAGTCCATCACGTGCCGCTATCTGTCGGAGTCGTGTGTCGAACTCAGGGGTAACGCGAGTTGCGAACTGAATGGTCCGATTGGTACGCCGAAGACTCCTACCATCGATGCGGAACTGCTCACTTGGTGCCGGTACGGGAGAAGGAGCGGTCTCGGGAGCGGTAAGGTTGGGACTTGCTTCGTCGACAGGAGGCGGGGATCCAAGCGAGCTTCGCTTCCGTTTGAGTTTGGAGAGATCGGCCATATTACGTGATCCTGTCGATGAGTAACTGTATGAGCACATCTGCCTTTTTATTGAGGGTAGCATAAGGCGTCTCGGTCACAGCATATCCCGCATCCTGGGCTCGGCGGTATGCGGGTCTCTCAGGAATGGAACCGTCGAGTATGGTGTAGCCAGCTTCAGAAAGAAAATCTCTAGCCGCGCCCTCTTCCGCATCTGTTCCAGTTCTCATCAAAACGAACACCAACTTACTATTCGGGATCTGTGCCTTAGTCAATGCATGGAACTCACGCACCGCTGGACGCAGATCATCAGCTGAGGCACCGGTCGGTTGAACTACAAGGTCAGCAGCTCTAGCGATCTCGAGCGTCGCCTTACTCGTCCGAGCTGGCCCGTCGATGACAAGCAGATCGAGTTGGTCGATTGAGGCAAGCGCACGCCCTGCCGTACTGAACGCCTCCACTGAAAGAACGGGCTCGATACCGTTATGCAACCTCCTCCGGTGCCAATCAACGGATGTACCTTGTTGTGTGTCGAGATCCGCTATCTTTACACGCACCCCAGATACTGCTGCCTCACGAGCAAGAGCACGAGCAAAGGAGCTTTTCCCGACCCCTCCTTTCTGCGACACAATAGCGATCACCGTTGTCATAGCGGGCCCTTTCTTTTTTCTGGCAGATAGATAGAGGCTAGATACTATAGCAGCTAGATAGCAACTATACTATCTAGCTGCTAGAATGAGGCTAGAAGGTAGTATATTTTAGATAATATCTAAATTTAATTAAATATTTTTTGCTTTCAAGCTTGTGATCGACGAACCCTTGATCCTTGTAATAACCGGATAGATATCGCGCATGGTTTACTCCACTCGCCGACAGCGTGGGCTATCCGGCCCGAAGGCGGCAATCTCAGAAGGTTGACGTTCTAATACGGCCCAGTAAGCACGTAGCTGTCATAAGGTGCCAAATAAGCAATTCCTAATACATGGAGGCTAATTCGCAGGGAATCAATATTCTTTACAGAACGTGTATTTTGTTCAGAGTTATGAGGTATTCAGGCAAATAAAACAAAGGCTTACGCTAACAAAGATTAGGGA
>JAAEPA010000325.1 GCA_024222475.1 Gammaproteobacteria bacterium
AATCGGTCTCGATTGGGCCGTCGGGGACGATTCAGGTGGCCAAAAGCTTGCCCGAGGGAGAAACTGCCAGTCAGGGGTTCCAAAAGGGAGCCCGGCCAGTTACTGTAGCGACAAGTTTGAAGCCATCTGGGGATATTGGGGTAAAATACTAATGCGATATGTTTGAGCATGTATGCAATTATATCTTGTATTCATCTCAAGCGGACGATATTAGTGAAGTAGTGCTTGGACGCTACTTCGACAAAGCATTTCTGCAGGCGCGTAGAAGACCACAATTCGACGTATGGACGGTAATGAATGATAGCGCGAATATGTCTATTTTTGTTGATTATTATAAGTTCAGCAGGCTTCACCGCGAACACAGCGTCAGCTAAGTATTTTACAATTGAATTTGTATGCGAAAATCACAACAGGTTTCTACAAACCAAAGAAATTAAAATTGGTCGTGGCGGCTTTAACAAATTTTATCCATACGTTGTCGCCTCACTTAATTTGTATGGCAGACTAGAGGGACGAGACCAGACAGAAGTCGGGGCATTTAAGTACAATGAGCAATGGGGGCATTATCGAAACAGGCCTTTATTTATGCTTAAACCTGAGTCAGTAGAAGGCTCCCGAAATTTCCAATTGAACCTCGACGACAAGTGCCCAACGGGTAATAAACGAAAGTACATTCGTTCTATTTTTAGCGAAAAAGACGATTTGTACCTCTCCCTTTTAGTTGTTGATAAACCGATCAAAGGTAGCGGGCCTGGCCGCGCGGTGATTGCAGCTTTAGTCGGAATTGCAATCAAAGCAGGCACCACAGGTTTGATAGATATCAATCAAGACATAACAGACTTTATCGACCTAGCAGAGACTGATTTCGATGCCTTGGGGCATTCTATAGCTGACCTGTACGACCCACAAAATGGTATCGCGAAAAGTACACTAAAAACGGTTCCACTCGAAGTAGATTTGGGTGTTTTCTCTATAGATGATGGCACAGTATTCCAAGTTCCTTTTACAATCATCGAGATAGAATCAATGGCCAATGTCCAAGGCGTATTTTCGGACAAGGGCAGTGTTCTGGAGAACGTGAAAACTTACCTTCATATTGACGCGAAAAATGTGCTGCAAACATTTTTCAGCACAAAATTATCGGCTGACCTATTTAATAAAGAATGGAAAGAATTCAAAAAAGAAAGCGTTGCGGCAGACTTGAAAAAGCAATGCGAAGTATTTCGAGAACGAGTTCAATTGGACCTATCGGTTCTAACGGATGCTGACAGGACTATTGCGTTTGCGGAATTCCTAAACCAACAAGGACTGGAAAACCCACATCTAAAAAAGTACTGCATGGGTGACAATTGGTTTAACGCAACCGAAGGGACTCAGTTTCAAGAGCTTCTTCAGACTTCACTAAATGCTTCGAGCGAAAACCCATTCTCAGCAATTTTACCTGACCCCACGCAGCCGTCCGTAACGGGATCATCATTGTCAAAGATATGGTTAGAAAGGGAAAACGTTGAGTCAAGATTGAATTGGCTCATACGTGCATTTAAACAAGCATCATCAGCTGGTGACGGCGTAGTAAACAATCTTGCAAACAATGCATCTCAATATGCATCATCACCTGTGAAGCTAAGGGACACGACTGGCTCACTGCGCGATGACATATTTGCAAGCAAAGTGGCCCTGGACGACTTGGTGTATCTGGTATCAAGCGCAGCTCGTAAAAAGAAAAAAACTATTGAAGTGCTTGGCTGTTTTCTCAACTATCGCCAACTAAACGATGCAGAAATAACAGAAGACGACTGGCATTGGCAGTACTTTGGTAAATGGAAAGGCGAAGAGACTGCAGAAAGTGACTTTTTCCTTTTACGCGTTAAGTTTGACAATAAGAAGCGCGGGGCCAGGGGTGGCGCAGAATTCAGTGAAATCACTTTTTTGAATATTTCGGAAAGCTCTCTTTATGATCTTACCAATGTACACAAGGAAAGAGGTACGCCATTTAAGAAAACCACTTGTGGCAGTTCAAAATATCCAGTCGGGAAAACATATGCTGAATTGTATTGAAGTGGTTCGTATCCTTAGACGAAAAACCTAAAACTAGTAGCTTAACGCGGCTATTGGCCGAAACCTCTAGTTACCCCCTGAGCAATTGATGAACGATATGGGCTCAGAGACTACATTCGCTGCAACCTGAACGAATGGCAGCTAACGGTACAAAACCTTTTCTATATGCTTTTGTTTGCGCATCTAGACTGTATCTGATCCAACGCATGACGCGGGTCTTTTGTCGTGGCTTTGTCCGTCACCACCTGCAGTTTGAGGTTTGGAATCCCCCAGTGTTCTTTGAACCGTTTGGAGCGAACAAGCGCATCATAAGCAGCTTCCTTAAGGGTTGTACTTGAAGCGCGAACGGTTGAACGTCTGGCAGGGCTGGTACGTTCGCACTCAAGTGCCCAGAACCGGTAGCGTGTTTCACCGTCAATCAGGTATTCGATGCCGTAGAGGGCATCCGGAATGATGTGGGTTTCAATTCGCTGCCGGACGACCGGAAACCGCTTGGACGGCAATATGGTAACGGGAACTGACAAAGGGTTTGGTGCGTCCCTTGTTCGCTGCGGGGCTTTTGTCAGGATTTCATCGGTCGGGACAAACCGCTGATTTGTTTCTTGCCTGGTAGCCAACTCGATCCTGACGAGAGCCTCGATGATCATCATGGTGTGGAGAAACTGCGGATTGTATGCCCGGCGTGATCTGCGCGAAAACAAGACGGCACGGTGTGGCAGCAATCCGACTGATTCGAGGTATTCGATACCTGCGTTGCCGATTTCGTAGAGCATCGGACTTGAAAGAGCGTCAAACTGCTGATGCTGAAGCAACGGTCGATTGATGTATCCAGTTTCGTGAAACAAGTCGCCTAGACGTTCCACAAAGCGCTTTGGCGACTTTGGCTTGATGAGCATCTGCAGGTGTGATTGCCGCAGATAGCGGTAGCGATACAGCCAACGCAGGATTTTCACATCCCGTTTTCCAAGCACCAGGCGTTTTCCAGAGCAAGTACGCTTGAAGCGCGACCGACGGCCAAGGGTGTCGAGGGGCAATTTGGCGGATTCCTTGATGAGTTGGTCACTCTCATCAAGCAGAATATTCCAACTACGTCACCGTGCGGTATAGGGTGCTATGATCTGAGGCGTCGGACTATGTTGGCGTATGGTGAATTGCAGTTTTTGCCAGATTTCTCTGCTCACCAACTCTGTGGCTCACCATCATCCGGGGTGTCTGGTTCGTTGGCGTCAGAGTTCACTGGATCAGCGCTGGTGTAAATTTCTGAAAAGTGGACGGCATAGCGCTCCCTCATCAATTCCCTTTGGGCATCGCGGTCTTCCTCGGTCATTCTTGGCAACTGCTCCAATTGCCCTGGCTTGACTGCGAGTGACACTGCCCGTTCGGTTTGCCCCTTGATAAAGGCAGCGAAAGAGAGCTTTGATTGTTTCTCAATAAATGCAGCTTCGGTGCGCAAATCATTGGCCAGCGCTCGCGCATCTTTGGCAGACACGCCGCCGGCAAATTTGATGGCCGTGTTGGCGGCAATGGCTTCATGCAGCTTGCCATCCAGTTGTCCCAGGAACTGATGCGCCAGCACCATCCCCACATTGTATTTGCGTGCCTGACTTAGAATGATGCCGATGTTTCGGTCGAAATAATCATTGGCCTCATCGACATAGACAAATGTGGGCAGGCGATCTTGGTTCTTTAAAACGGCCCGTTCCTGAGCCGCCTGCGCAATCATGGCAATGAAGAACCTGCCGAATATCTCGGTACCGCTTTCTTTTAGCAAATCCTTGGCTGTGTTAATAAGGATCACCTTGCCGGCGTTCATTTCGGAAAACAAATCCAGTTTGCTTTTTGGATGAGAAAACATCCGCTCGAAAGTCTGGTTTTCAAGAATGCCGTAAAGTCGGCGCAGCACTTGGCGTTTGGTGCTGGAAAACTCCTTGCCATTGAACTCGTTTTCAAAGAATGCCCGGGCGGAGCCTTGCAGCTTTTCAATGTGATTGCGGTATCGATCAAAACCGCCATCTTCCAGGAGCTCCCGCAGCGTATGAATGGTGGCTTCGGGAATGTGGAGCAACAGCCGGGTGATGTATCGAAATATGACGGTCTGTTTTTGCGTCATCCCCGCATCAAGCAGTGAGCCAAGGACAAAATCATAAAGCTCCAGAATACTGTTGGTGAGCCGTTCCCGGTCAAGCTGCGAGTACTGGTCGAGACGATCCAACCCTACATCAAACAAATTAAGCGCCACCGGCCATTCAAGGTCAGTTGGATCAATCAGCACCAACCGATCTGAAAGCGGCTGCCCCGGTGCAAACAAGTCCAGCCCCGCAATGTTGTTGATGAGATCACTCTGGCTGTCGATCACAATAATCGAGGCTTCACCTGCGGCCACCGCTTCAAGATCATGCAGTATGAGGTGTTGCAGGGTCTGGGTTTTGCCGTGTCCGGAGCCTGCCACGATGTGCTGATGCTCAAACCGCGTTTCCTGCGGCAGATTGATTGACAGCGGATAGTCTATGAGTGCCAGGAGCGGTGTTCCTCCGAGATAAGCTTCGGGCACCTTTTCGTCAGAAATGGAGGACTGTTTGGTGGGTAGTTTTGGCGAGCGAATGCTGTCCGCATCACCCGGCACGCCACCAGACGCAATATGAAGATTGTATTCGAGGCGATCTTTGAGGCGCGGCGTGAGCGCGATTGGTTCCAGATCCGGTGCAAATGGCACCTGCATTATGTGTTCAACCGTTTCCGGCAGTTGTTGCATCAGATCACGTAGATTGGCGCCAAATGAAATATCGCCGGAATTGGAATTATCCTCCCGAAGAAGCTCTGGATGCTGCTCGATAAGCGGCTGCACGAGAGTTCCAAGAAATGACACCGTCAGCGTTGAAACCTCGTCCAGATGGTCGACAATCGTTTCCACCCGCTTGATCTGATCTTCAAGCTCCCACAGGTCGGATCGATTGAGTTCGATGGTGGCGGCAAAGTCTGGGAGCGCAAACCAGCCTTCATAGTCGATGAGGTCAACCATGATAGCCGCCAGATGATCCCGGAATGGACCGTCCACTTGGCCACCGCAATCCGCAATGACGGTGTCGGC
>JAAEPA010000326.1 GCA_024222475.1 Gammaproteobacteria bacterium
GATGCGTTTCAAGCACAACCTGCCGCTACATGTCGAGCTCACAAACGATGAGATCGATATGACGCTGATCACTTCGAGCGTGCAGGGTAAGCCTCGTTTCGAGGCCCATGAAACTCAGCCCGAGGCCAAGTTGAAAGCGGTGATTGATTACTTGCTCCTGAATGAGGTAGCTATTGCTGGTGCGTAAAACGCACCCTACTGGTCCGGGTGCCAATACGAGAGGAAGGCGTCCATGGCCTTGGCAAACTCTTCGAAAGAATGAGGTTTGACGATGTAGTCTTCCACATCGTATTTGAAGGCGGCTGCCCTATCGCGTGGCTCATTCGATGAGGTTAGGACGATAACCGGCAGCGACCGCAGCTCCGGATCGGCCCGCAGTTCGTGCAGAAATTCTATGCCACTCATTTTTGGAAGGTTCAGATCTAGAAGTATCAGGGCAGGTGGCGGATTGATCTTGTGCACGCCTTCACCGCGCAACATCCCTAACGCGTCTAACCCGGTTCGCGCCACATAAAGGAGATTACTGACCCGATTTCTCTTCAGGGCCCGCTGGACCGTCATTACGTCTATGCGGTCATCCTCAACCAGCAGGATCCCCGCGTCTTTTTCTAACATCGTAGATGCCGCAAATTGGTTTGAAAACGCCTAAGAAGTTGTTTCAAAACCTCTCAGATAAGGGCGAAACAAAGTATAAATTGGGGAGAAAGCGCAGTTTACAAGCTAGTAAATGAGCATTTCGAACCGATTTATAACGCCGTATCGTGCCAGCTGAGGGGTTTTAAAACAGCTTCTAATGGCTCATGCCAGTCTTTTAGGTCTGCTTCGGCCAAGTGAACCTGAACACGCAGCCCTCACCCTCTTTTGAATCCAATGTTATCAAACCCCCTTGTTCTAGCACAATCTTCTTTACCAGCGCCAAGCCGATCCCGGTATCGCTGCCAAAATCCTTGATAGTCAGAGTCTGGAACATCATAAACACCTTATCGTGGTATTCCGGTGCGATACCCGGGCCATCATCCGCCACGGAGAATTCATAATATCTCCCATCATCACGTACCGCAATCCACACATGACCTTTTCTACCTCCGCGGTGTTTAATGCTGTTGCTGATGAGGTTTGCAAATACCTGCGTCAGCAGCAAACGGTCAGTGTGTAGAGTGGGCATATTGGGATCCACATCAATGCTAAAGCCTTTGGGGGGGGATAAGGAATCGATGATCTCGGCTAATAACTGCAAGGTGTCCACTGCCTCCTTGGAACCTTCCATTGCCCCTACTCTTGAGTATTCTAGCAAGCCATCGATCAACGCCTGCATGCGCTGCACCCGGTCTCTGAGCAGGGTAAGATGATCACGGGAATCGTCGGTCAGGTTTTCTGCTAGATCCTCTTGCAACCAGCTCGCCAAGTTACTGATTCCCCTCAGTGGCGCCTTGAGATCATGGGAGGCCACATACGCAAACTGCTCCAGCTCTTTAGCACGTCGTTCTGCCTCGGTCGTTCGTCGTATCACCCGTTGCTCGAGTGTCTCGTTAAGCTCTTGCAGCTCGCGCTCCGCGCGCCTGCGCCCTGTGATCTCGTTGACCAGGACCCTATTGGTTTCAACTAACTGTTCGGTACGCTCTTCAACCAGGTGTTTTACTATCTCAGCTTGCCCAACGAGTGTGGTGAGATAAACCGCCAACAAGCCCGTAAACGCCAATCCGCTCAATAGAATAACCCATCCGTTCCACGGGTCCGGCTGGAAGTATCCAGTGATCGGGTTGCTCACCACGGCCCACTGCCGATTCGCTACCTCTAGAGTCCCGGTGAATTCCCAAACACTTCTTGGGCTGGTGTTATTCTCTTCGAGTAAGCCGGGCAGCAGTCCAGCCTGCATTCGAGAGGCATGGTAATAGAGTAATTTTTTTTCGTGCTCGCCCAAAACGTCGTAGACACGCATCTCAATGCCGCTCGGGGTAAGGCTGGCCAGAGCCTGCTCCACGACATCGCCGATGCGGAATATTCCCACCGCAATCCCGCGCAGCGATGGGTGTTTCTGCACCGCAGCATCTGCGGCTTCATCCTCGAATTCAGACTCTTCCTGATCCACACTACCGTCCTTATGATATACCGGCAGACGCGCTACGAAGCCAGTTCTCACCACGCCGTTTCGACGAATGGGAAGTGGTGGTGAAACGTGGGTTCGTCCCGCATCTTCTGCCGCTAACAGCGCCTTTAGTTCCAATGGGTCTGATGCCAGGTCAAAACCCAATGCCTCCTTGTTATGCAGATATGGCTGCACATAAAGGATCGGAAAATGTTCGTCACGCAGCGTTGCTGAGACGAAATCCCCCTGATCATCACGTTCGGTAATCCGAAACTTTGGGAAGCTACCACGGGCCTTGCTTTCAAATCCATCACGCTCGATTGCCGGGATGCGTGGTACCCACTCCAGGGCCTGAATACTGTCATGGCGTTTCAAGGCCGGGTTCACAAACTTGCGGAACTCCCCGCGTCCAATCGAAGGAGACGCGTCGATGAAGTTGCCAACATCCTGAACCAGTCCTAAGGTGTGCTCGAATTCGCGTTGGATCACCAGCATGCGGTCACGAGCCGCTTCCTGGAAGGCATTTTGAACCTGTTGCCGTTCCCAGTTGGTGACTTCACGAACAACCATTCCTGTTATTAGTACACCGACTAAGCCAACCAGTGCGATCGGTAAATATCCTTGCCGTTGTACTGTCAGGTCTTTGGTCAGTGCCCGTTGCAACCTTCGAACACCCTTTAGCATGGTTGATAAATGTTGCTTGGGATGAGCGATTCGTAGCACCAGCTCCCGTAGCATCTTATCGCACGATGATCTCACCCTAAGGCACTGGGATTAGCCGGATAGCGCTGGCTGACCCTGGCGCTCACTTGGTTCAGAATTACGCCGACGGTATCTTCGACGCTCCAGTTGGCAATAATTGGAATATCGGCCTTGTCCGCCAGCTTCATCTGGTAAGATTGTAAGTCCCAGATATCGTCCAAGTGTCGCAGGTAGCGTGATGCCTCGCGTTCGGGTTGATCACGGCTTCGTTTTACAAGCTGTCTCACGAGCCTGTTTTTAGTGGATACAACAAGCATAATGGGAACTACTAAGGCCTTCTGTTTGGCGTCCGCCAAATCCAGTTCAGAAGGGAGCACATGGATTCCGTCGACAATCAGGTCCTGGCGCTCCTGCACTGCCCGCGCTATCGTCGCCTCCAAGGCCACTTTGATCACAGCGAACTGCTCCATGAATCCAGCAACTACAGGATTATCCATGCCCCCTTCGCTAAGGGCAGCTCTCACAGCTGGAATGCCCCGCCATGCTTGGAAACTTGAAAATGCGAGCGTTGGTACAACATGGGGTGCCAGATAAGAACGAATAATCTGGCGCATCATATCGGTTGACTGGGTACGGACCACATCCAACCGGTAGGCTAATTCGGTTGTGATCGTGCTTTTGCCTGTACCCGTAGCGCCACCAACCAACAGGATTAGCGGATCACCCGTTTTCTCGAACTTCTGCCAGGAAAGATAGCGATTTGCAGTGTCTATCGAGCAGTAGTCCTTGAGACATCGGTAAATGGTGCCCTGCAGTGTTATCGGATCGATTTCCTTATATCCAGATTTTTGCAACATTTCATGAACTCTTCGACCTGCCTCTTGGGCCTCGACTTTATCTACTACACATGCTTGCAACGAGCGTGTGAGGATGTCCAAGGAAAAAGGAGCCTCACCCACCGAACTTCGAACGATAATATCCTGTTTTCTCTTGGCCCCGGTTTCGTAGGCATGTCGCACCTTGCCACCAAAGCGCTTGCCCAGCAGCTTTGCGACGCGATCGATAAGATCGATACTCGTTATTTCTGCAACATTTTCAAGATCATCGCGGACCACCTGCGCCACACCATAGGCGTCTTGAAACGACAGCCCCGCCGACACCAAAGATTGCTCCAGAATACCGCGTAGGAACGGGACTTGTTCTCCGGTTGACTTGGAAACAAATATCTTTGCCACTTGTAACTATTCAGAACTATAGGAAAATGAATACGTAACTCACTGATAACTGCTCACACTATGGTTTAAGCGCAGGATCTAGGTATTATTTTATGCGCGATTGGTGATAAACACTAGTCAACAAGATCTGGGTCTGTGCCTGGCAATGTAGAGTTCATCAGGAATACGCACAAAATAAGTTGACCCATTGGTGCCGAATGGTTGTTCGCGATCAAGGCCGGTGCTCACAAGCAGGCAAGAGCGAGCTATTACGTGCAACGCGATCAGGTAGCCTTCGAATATGACCAGTGCCTTTGGCTCATAGTGTAGAAATAGGTTAACGTACGGATAAGGTCCTAACAGGGGTTGCCGTGAGAGCAACGAACGCAGCGATTGCAGGCTTGGATCGCAGATTCTGACGCCCATACTTGTCTTCAAACCTAACAATGCCATCCTCTCCCAGATAGCTCCCTGACTGAACCTCTATCAGCTCAAGGGGGATTGACTCTTTCCCTTGAAATCCGGGATGACCCAGTGCTCATAGCTGATGCCCTTTGTGTTCGACGGGATCATCCCACCCGGGCTTGGGGGCGTCCAATGTTCATCAGCGAGTGTATAAGAAGTGTATAAGAAGCATAAACGCCCTTTTTCCCAAAGTCGAGAGGTATCAAAGATACTGAAATGGTGCACGATGGCCCCAGGGAAGACCTTTTGAGCCATGTGGTCTCGGCAAATTCTACTTTCTACCGAGGTTTTTCCCAA
>JAAEPA010000327.1 GCA_024222475.1 Gammaproteobacteria bacterium
GGTGTATAAGAAGCATAAACGCCCTTTTTCCCAAAGTCGAGAGGTATCAAAGATACTGAAATGGTGCACGATGGCCCCAGGGAAGACCTTTTGAGCCATGTGGTCTCGGCAAATTCTACTTTCTACCGAGGTTTTTCCCAAGAAGAGCACAGATTTCAGAGCAGGAAACAAGCCGGGGCCTTGCCGCGACCGCAATGGCTGCGCGCGGGATGGGGGTCACGCGCGGGATGGGGGTCAAGTCTCACATTGCACAGTTCTCCCGGACCTATTTCCCAGCTCTGACAGGTAATGAAAATAGATAAACAGGTAAATAGTAAAGTGTCATCGTAATCCTACACGTGTAGCGAAGGAGGAGCGTGCCCATCACGTGTAGCCAGAGCGACATTCATCAACCAAGCTGTCGTAGACAGTCGATCAGATAGGGAAGTGCTTGCTTCTTACGGGACAACACAGCCTTCATCTCAAACAAGTTGGGAGCTACCTCGGGATGGGTGATTACATCCCGTACAGTCTTATCTCCTGCAAAGAGCAAAAGTGTCAATTCTCCTGTTATATCAGTAATCATTAAGCATCCGAAGTGGTTGTCCTCCACCGTGACCATCGCCATCAGCGTGTCTTCCAGGCTGCTCTTCATGTCCTCAATCACCCCCAGACAAGAAGAGCTGTCTGCTTCCTTGGGAGAGCCGACCATCTCTATCTGGCTGATGCTGAACCGCCAGCCCAGCTCACTGTACATCTTCATGTCCCGCTTGAGGATCTCCCTAGGCGAGACACTTGTCAGGGAGCTACCCGCTGCGAACATCGCGGCCCCGTACTCCTTGATGTCCACCCCAACCATGTTGGAGAGCCAGCGAACGATCTCCTGGTCCACCCATGTCGTGGTCGGAGAGTTCAAGATCACCGTGTCTGAGAGAATGGCTGATAGCATCAATCCCGCAACCTCTCGTCCAGGGTCAAATCCTCCCGTTCTGTACATCTCTGCAATGATGGTCGCTGTCGAACCCATTGTCTTGTTGATAAACGTAATGGGCAGATCCGTGTTTGCATTCCCGAGTCGGTGGTGGTCAATGATTTCGATGACCTCAGCATCTTTGATGCCATTGACTGACTGACTGAATTCGTTGTGATCGACGAGGATGACTTTGTGACGGTACTCATGTAGGAAGTTGGAACGAGTGATGACACCACGAATATGTTTATTCTCGTCGAGGACGATAAAACCACCATCGTGGTACTGCACGATGTCACGCTTGACATCTCGTACCTTGTCGCTCACCAGGTAGGTTGGAAAATCCGTCTCCATGAATTGCTCGACGGGCAAGCACAGGGTTGTCTTGACCACTGTGGCCAGCAGGCTCGTGGACGTGACCACGATGCATGTATCTGCTGCGTTGGCCATAGCGATATAGCGCTCACTGATGGTGTCGCATCCTGTCAGGATGATCATCCTGACTCCAGAGGATATCGCTACCTCAATGCTGTCTCCATCACCCGTCGTCAACAGGAGTCCTTCTGGCTGTCCAGAGAGGTCTTCGATGCGTGGTGTCAGACTGTGAATCGCGACCCGCCCTGAACACCGATGGGGTGCCGCAGTCAATGTCACGCAGCGACCACTGATGACCTTTGTCAACACAGAGAGATCGAGGTCAACGCACTCTCGTTGATCCAGTGAGCCTATCTCGCTGGTGACGCCAGCCATGTTCAAGGCTGTTATCTTACCTGCGACTGTTCTGTCGGCATTTTGGATGGGGAGAAATGAGAACCGATTTACCTGCAATAGCTCCTGTGCCTTCAGCAAGGATGCCTTCCGATCGAGGATGAATAGCTCCTCTCTCTGAATCATGATGTTGTGTAGTCTCGGATAGAGGTCCGAGAGTAGTTTGGGTTCGGTGACTCCAAAATAATTCAGCACAAAGGAGGTCTGCGGATTTAGGCTTCCTGCACGATAAGGTACCGCTCGCTCACCGAGGTACTTGTTCTTCAATTGAGCATAGGCAATGGCCGAACATACAGAGTCTGTGTCTGGATTTTTGTGGCCTACAATCATCAGTTTTTTCGTCATGTATTTACTTTATTACCTACCTACATGGTTCTCAGAGCTATGCTGCAGTGATGAAGATGTCAAGGAGTGTCTGACCGTGAACCTTAGCAAAGCTATGAGGTCAGTTTATCAAGCATCGTTGTTGGAGAACATGTGAAGTTTGGCTCTGTGTCGTTTTTGATCATGGTCGGTGTTCTCGTGTGGAAAGCTTTGTGCTGGTCCAGTCGTCCATCAGAGTTGCCTGGAGTCGAGATCATCGCTCTGATTTTAAACCAGTGGCTTGGCCACACAGATGAGCTGGCCTATTCACTTTGTTGCTTTTCCAGATCGGTAGGAATGCTTGTCGATGGTTGTCGGTGATGTCATGTCTTGGAGGATCTATATGGTGGATGGATACACAAGCTCCCGGAGAATTATCTTCAGGCAGATATATAGAAAGAAACAGATTATACCAGGAATATACTTCATGAGGGGTCATGTGAAGAGGAAGACGAGTAGCTTGATGGCACTGTTGCTTAGTGTCTCCTGCGGAGGGATGGGTCTAGATGAGAAGGGCAACTCTGTAGAGATCTCGCTGGAGGGGTTGTCCTCTCCGATGCACACAGAGCAGGCTGTTCCCCCTGCTTCCCAGACGATGGAATCGTTCTTGGCAAGCCATGCCATGCCACAGGCCTTCAGCACAGCTGCCCCACCGCGTGAGCTGACTGAGGTTCGCTACTTTGACCTCGTCGAGGAGAGCCTGCAGCTGGATGCTTCCGAGCGTGCACAGATCGAGATGAATGGCTTTGTCATCGGTGGTCGTTGGCAGAATCCCTCCTATTCCTGGGCCTATGCTGAGGTATTTAAGCGCGATCTTCCGCTGCTGGTGACCACGGACAGCATGCTGCACATCTGGCATCGTCTCTACGATGATAGCCTCGAGGCGTTAGAGAATGGCTACGTAGCACCGAAGCTAGCCCGCTTTCTGGACAAGGTTCATGCCCAAGTGGCGAGCTGTGTGCACACCGATCCTGCGTGTCAAGATGTCGATCTCTACCTGACCGTGGCACGATCACTGCCTTACGTCCAAGACCTCGAACCTGTGTTCGCCACCAACCACACACTCGCTGCTCAGTTGTTGTCAGCTGCCCAGATGGAAACAGCAGATGCGTTTACCCTCTACGGGCACAAGCGCGAGGTCGCCTTCGACCTGATGAAGCCTCTGGGCCACTACAGCACTACCCCAGAGGGGACTGCGTACTACCAGGCCATGCGCTGGCTACAGCTCGCAGGTTTTCAGCTCGTGGTTCCGACCAAAGAGGGCGTACGCTTCTATCCCCGCGAGCTGGAGGCTGCGGTACGTCTAGCCCAGCTGGTCGAGTCATCAGATAGCCTGGATGACTGGTGGCTGCTCAATAGCTTCCAGGCAGCAATAGCCGGGGCCGCAGATGGTGGTACCGTCGAGGAGATGCTGCTGCTGGCACAAGACCAAGGTTGGGGTGGGGCGAGATCAGCCTCAGACGATCCTGATGCTACAATTCGGGCACTGGTCAGTGGCAATTATGGTCGTCAGCGCCTGCGAACCTCTATGGGTCATCGCAGCCAGGGAGCGACAACTTCCCTCGCGGTGCCGATAGAGCTGCACCTGTTCCCTCGCCGCTTTACTGTCGACGCTGATGTGCTCCAGCGGGTGACCTACGATCAGATCGAGCACGAAGGAGAGCTGGTGAAGCGTATGTTGCCCAGCACACTCGACCCGATCTTTGCGCTAGGCAATGATGCTGTCACCCCTCTGTTAGCTCCAGAGCTGGAGGTCTACCCTTACCATGATGCGCTGGCCGAGGTCCGTGCTGATCTGGATGCTGTCCCAGAGCTGGTGTGGAAGGGTAGCTTTTACCACCACTGGCTAGACACCCTGCGCCAGCTCAACCCCTCCCATCAGGATGCCCAGCATCTTCCAGCCACACTTCGGAGCATGGCCTGGCAGACCAAGCTGATCCACACCCAGCTGGCCTCTTGGTCAGAGCTGCGCCACGACAACATCCTCTACGTCCCACCAGGTCTGGGGGGACAAATCACATGTGAGTATCCTGACGTATATGGTGTATAAGAAGCATAAACGCCCTTTTTCCCAAAGTCGAGAGGTATCAAAGATACTGAAATGGTGCACGATGGCCCCAGGGAAGACCTTTTGAGCCATGTGGTCTCGGCAAATTCTACTTTCTACCGAGGTTTTTCCCAA
>JAAEPA010000328.1 GCA_024222475.1 Gammaproteobacteria bacterium
GTCAATCTAATTGGCACCGGCTTGAAATTGGGCGATCGCTCACACATAGGAGCCGTGCTGCTTTCTACCAGTCTAGTTGCAGATCTACAATTGTTCATCGCCGCCAGTGTATGGACCTATGCCGAATATGGCCCTTCCTCGGAAATGATCCCAGCGGTCATGGTAAGTATCGTATCGCTGGCCGCAGGCGCTTTGTTCGCGAATCTCGTATCCGTCGTCATGCTGGTCTCAGATACCTTGATATCGAGACGCTAATGGCCCAGACCTCCGACCTGGATCGCGTTACGGCTATCGTGTTGCGCTTCATGCGCGGCCCGATTCTCTTGCTCATCATCGTCTATGGCGTAGGCATCACCGGACTGGCGCTGATACCAGGGCAAGACGCAAATGGAAATCCCGCCCATATGGGCATTTTCCATGCCTTTTATTTCATGAGTTATACCGCGACAACCACCGGTTTTGGCGAGATCCCCAATGATTTCACCGATGTGCAGCGCATGTGGGCCATCGTGTGCCTATATATGAGCGTCATAGGATGGATCTATGCTATTGGATCTATCATCAGTCTGGTGCAGAACCCGCATTTCAAACAGGCATTATTTCAAAAACGCTTTGCCCTTACGGTCAAGAATATCAATGAACCGTTTGTCATTGTTGCCGGGTTTGGGGACACCGGCAGTCTGCTGGCCAGGGGGTTGAGTGACCGGTATATCAGAGGCGTAATCATCGACGGTGATATCGAGAGGATCAAGGCGCTTGGATTGCGTGACTACCGGGTCAAAATGCCCGGCTTAGAAGGAGACCCCTGCGTCCCCAAGACCTTGCTGGATGCGGGTTTGAGACACCCGCGATGCCATGCCGTGGTGGCCTTGACCAGCGATGAAGAGGCCAATCTCAAGATCGCCGTTTTGGCCCGCCTGCTGAACCCCTCGGTGCAGATCATCTGCCGATCCACATCCCGCGCCCATGAGGAGGAACTTAGATCGATGGTGAAAGTCGCGGTGGTGGATCCCTTCGAAACATTTGCAAAGGGTCTTTGCACCGCCATACTATCGCCTAAACTACATACCCTCGACGAATGGCTGATAGGGGCGCGTGGCGCACAATTATCCCCTCCCCTGCATTGCCCTATGGGGACTTGGATACTTTGTGGCTATGGTCGTATGGGAAAACACGTTCACGCCTCCTTGCATGATCGTGGCATACCCTCGGCTGTCATAGATCCAAACATTAAAGATGTGGATCTCATCGAGCACAAGATTATCGGATTTGCCAACCGTAAGAATCTGATCAAGGCGGGTGTGGAAACGGCGGCTGGAATCGTCGTAGCGACCAAGAACGATTCCACTAACCTAAAGATCCTGCTTACCATAAGGACCCTCAACCCGAACATATTCATCGTCGCTCGGCAAAACTATCACGAGAACGAGGTCGCATTCCTAGCCGCTCGCGCCGATCTCACCATGCAACCCAGCCTCGTCACCGCCCGCAAGATACTACACAGACTCATCTCGCCACTGATCCAGTCTTTCCTGGATCACCTACAATCCGAGGCTGCAAGCCTTGAACAGGTATATCGTCTACTGGATAAAACGATCGCGGACTCAAAACCCTATCTATGGTCAGTGGATATCCCCAAAGATGGTCCTTGTGCAGCCAGCTACGAGCCGGGGGATAATTCATCGCTAATGCTCGGTGACTTGATCCGCCACCCCTCCGACCGAGGGCGAAACCTGGACTGCATTGCATTGGTTATACGCCGCAATGGGGTAGAGCTGTTCACGCCAAGGCCATCTCAAACGAGGGTCTTAGCCGAAGACGTCATCTTATTCTGCGGCACTAAAGGCGCCCAACGCCTGCTGGAGGCTACCATGAACAATCCTTACACCCTGCATTACCTCACCACCGGCACCCAAGAACCCGCTGGGGTGCTGATGAAATGGATATATCAGTACGGCAATAACAAGAGAACTTAGCGGCCTTAAGCTGTCACATGTGACAGGGGGGACCAATCAATCTGCTTTACACTTTAATATGCTGAGTCTTGCTTTCTTACAGACCCTCAATTGACTCATCCACTAACCACCACCGTAGGCGTCATCATAGTCTGCCATCGAGGCACGGATTACCTCCATGGCATGCTCTTTCCCATACACCCCTTCGATGGTGACGTCTTTTTTCTTCGATTCACCAGTACTCAATTTATAGGTAAGAAAATAATGCCGCAACCGCTCAACCAGCACGCCATGCAGCTTTGAAATGTCGTTGATTTTGGAAAACACCGGATCATTCTCAAGCACCGCGATAATTTTGTCATCGGCCTCGTTGTGGTCAATCATGGGCAGCCCTCCCAAAACCCGAGCATTGAGTATGACCTCGGCCTTGTCTATCGGCCGTTCACTGACTACACAGATATCCAAGGGATCGGCATCACCCCGAAGACCTTCACCCATGAGCTTTCCCACCCTTGGACCGCAATAGGTCCTAGGGATGATGCCATATAATGTGGGAGGCGTGGATGAGGTCTGCTGAGGACGGTCCACCCTCAAATAGCCTGTCGTTTTGTCGAGTTCATATTTCACGAAATCGGTGGGTGTGATCTCTATGTAGGCATGCACCACCTCTGGGGCATTGGGTCCGATCTCAAGGCCGTGCCAGGGATGGGGTCGCCAGCGGTAAAACGGGGTTGGAAAACTCATCTTATATTCTCCTCTGCTTTGTAATTCAAGTAATATTGGCTTTTATACGCATAAAACGACTTCACGACAATGACACCACTGCAATGCTATGAGTCTGATCTCAAAAGCGGCAAGCTCCTTCCCGATCCTGCCCAACGCCACGCAGTACTGAGCCTACAGAGACTCTATGATGACCTGTTCACCGAAGCGGCGCCTCGCACGTCTTGGTTAGGGCGTCTGTCTTCAGGCTTTTCCAGACCCAGGCCCAAACGGCTCATGGGGGTCTATCTATGGGGCGGCGTTGGTGTGGGAAAAACCTATCTTATGGATCGGTTTTTCGAATGCCTTCCCAGCGACCAAAAAAAGCGGGTACACTTTCATCGCTTCATGCAATCAGTACACCATCACTTAAAATCAGCCCGCGGGAAATCCAATCCTATACGCCAAGTCGCCAATCGACTGACCCAACAGACACGTATCCTTTGCCTCGATGAGCTCTATGTATCCGACATCGGTGATGCCATGATCCTGGCCAGGCTGCTGGAGGTCATGTTCGAAAATGCAGTTATACTCATAACCACTTCCAACCGTCCCCCAGACGACCTGTACAAAGATGGTCTGCAACGTGTGAGGTTCCTGCCCGCCATTAAATTACTAAAAAAACACACCAAGATTATCGAGCTGTGCGGCAGCAGGGACTATCGCCTGAAGTATCTTGAAAAGGCAAATATCTATCACATCCCTCACGATAAGTATGCAACTAAGGTTCTTTTAGATGAGTTTCAGCAGTTAGCGTCCAATGAAGGATCCCAAAACGAACCCTATGAAGTTAACGGACGCCCTATAGGCACCCTTCGTCTCGCCGATGGCGTGGTCTGGTTCGAATTCGATGACATTTGCAGCGGACCACGCAGCCAGTTGGACTATATAGAAATCGCCCGTTGTTTCAATAGTGTTTTGATCTCTAATATTCCCGTGATGGGACTAGATAACGATATCGCGAAACGATTTATAACCCTAGTCGATGAATTCTATGACCGCAATGTGAAACTGATCGTCTCCGCGGAAGCGCCGCCAGATAGCTTATATGAAGGGAAAAAACTTAATTTTGAATTCCAGCGTACTACGAGTCGTCTGGTGGAGATGCAGTCGCATGAGTATCTTGCTAGGCAGCATCTTGGCTAGGGAATGTGGACGAAATAAGCTGACCAACTGACGCCGAATACGGGTAATAAGGCAAATCAGTTGGACAGCTTTTCTCGGTAGAATTCCTAAGCGATCTCTTTCTTGCCTTGTGCCGCCTGTTGATAATCCTTGGCTTTATCCAGACCCTTTTCGGCCCAGTCCGTGAGTTCATCTCGCGCCTTGGTCAGGATCTCCATGGTTTCTTTTCCAGCAGCCACTGATTTTTCGGCACATTCCTTAACCAGCTCTCCCTGCGTTTGCAGATAATCGGCAACATCTTTAGTCTCGCGCAAATCTCCAAGTTCGGTTTGCTTATTCAGCCTTTCCATGCATGATCCAATCACCGCGAATTGCTGCTCAATGAGCTTTTCGTAGGTATGTGCGTTGATATCGGCTAACTGCTTGGTCGCCTCATAAGCGGCTCGTTGATATGAATTGAGTTGTTTCAAGAAATCTTTTTGCATGGCTTCACCTCTGTTGCTGTATGAGTAGAAAATTGTGCACCGCACAATTTATGCAATTCACCCTACCCCAGGCCAAGCTCCTTGTCAAGCCCTTTTTTAGGGGATTTTAACCGATGACAGTGAGTAGATCTCTACCTTATTGATAATCATAAGGTATGATGCCACTGCAAAATCACTCGAAAGACTTTCTAGTTACCAATATTGATAACTGCAATCATTTAAGAGCAAACAACGCATGTCCAAATCCAGAGTTATCAAAAAATATCCCAATCGCAGGCTTTATGACACCGAGTTCAGCCGTTACATCACCATATCTGATGTTCGGGAACTGGTTGTCAAAAAAATTGATATTGCTGTAATAGACACCCACACCAAGGAAGACCTGACACGCAGCGTTCTACTCCAGATCATCACCGAACAGGAATCCGGTGGTAAACCCATATTCACTACCGAGATACTTTCAACAATCATTCGATTCTATGGTGAATCCTTCCAAGGGATGCTCTCTAGATATCTGGAAAAGAGTCTCACCCTGTTCGTCGAACAACAAACTCAGCTGCAGGGGCAACTCCAGGAAATGATAAGCAGTGCCCCGATGGGCAGCATGACCGATCTGACCCAAAAGAACCTAGAAATTTGGCAGGAAATGCAGGAAAATTTTGTTAAAACCTACGGTCACTATCCCACTTCAAAGCAATCGAGCTCGAAAGAACGCAAAGAAGATGATTAAAACGACTGGGAAGTCCTCTGAACCATCTTACTAAAGAGGCTTGACGGGCAGTGTGGAATGCGGTATTGTGCGATGCATTATTGTTGCAACGCACAATATACAAAGGAAACATCGCTCATGCGGCAAAAATTCCAAGATCGAGTCAGCACATTCAATCAATCCGCTTATGAGGCAAGCAATGGGCTTGTAGAGATCAACATGCAGGGCTATAACAGGCTCATCCAGCAACATTGCTGGACTATGCCTTGACAGTGGCATCAAGCAACTAAAAACGGCAAGTAGTGCCAAGGACTTGGCCAGCCTCGCAATTTCCCAGACGGGACCGATCAATCTGCTTTACAACTCAATACGTGGTCGAAAGGGCTTGACATGAAGGGGGGTTCGGAAAAGATTGTCAGCATAGGGGGTGGGGCGCTGCGGGCATGGTGTGCAATTA
>JAAEPA010000329.1 GCA_024222475.1 Gammaproteobacteria bacterium
CAGTATTATCTTTGCATTTACACCCGTCGAAAGGGCTTGACAGGAATTAAGGGGACGCTACCCTTTTCCGGAGCAATTAGTACTAAATAGGATAGCGTCCCCTTTTAGCTCACAAAATGCTTTCTGTGATTGCCCACTGCGTTGCCCGGCATCGACCGTTCACCCCAGCGCTGGCGGTTGATCTGTCTTTTCGATAAGCTTGAATCCATGATGCCTCTCTCGAGGTCGCTTTAGGTTGGGATCATCATGGCAATTCCAGGAAGATCGCGAAAGATGTATTTCGCTAGACGCTTACAACGCTTAGATGTTAGCCTGCCAATGCATTAGACATACGTTGTGCTGCAATCTGCGCATGAAGAGCTACGACTGAAACCGAAAGAAGAATCAAATAAATGGTTGATATTGGAAAGAATATCAAGGTCTGTAATTCAAACGGCTTCGTGTTGTTCGGCGGAATCAATGTTCTTGAATCACGCGACCTTGCCCTTCGCGCCTGCGAGGAATATGTTCGCGTCACGCAGAAGCTGGGTATCCCCTACGTGTTCAAGGCCAGCTTCGATAAAGCCAACCGCTCCTCTATTCATTCGTACCGTGGGCCGGGGCTAGAAGAAGGTTTAAAGATATTCGAGGCAGTCAAAGACGCCTTCGATGTACCTGCGCTAACCGACGTGCACGAGCCTTGGCAGGCTAAGCCCACAGCCGAGGTGGTGGACGTGTTGCAAGTGCCGGCCTTTCTAGCGCGCCAGACCGATCTCGTAGTGGCGCTGGCCGAGACGGGACGGGTCATCAACATCAAGAAACCGCAGTTTCTGAGTCCCACACAGGTCGTTCACATCGTCGAGAAATTTAGGGAGGCCGGCAACAAGCAACTCATCATCTGCGATCGTGGCACCTGCTTCGGCTACGATAATCTGGTGGTGGACATGCTCGGTTTCGGTGTCATGAAAAAGGCATGTGGTGACCTTCCTGTTATTTTCGATGTCACGCACGCGCTGCAACAGCGCGATCCGCTGGGTGCGGCTTCGGGTGGCCGGCGGCAGCAAGTGGCAGAACTGGCGCGCGCCGGTATGACGGTGGGTTTGGCGGGCTTATTTCTGGAGGCTCATCCCGCCCCAGACGCGGCTAAATGTGATGGTCCGAGTGCGCTGCCGCTGAACAAGTTGGAACCGTTTCTGACACAGATCAAGGCAATAGACGATCTGGTGAAGTCTTTTTCGCCAGTTGAGATCGCTTGAGTATTGTAGACGGCTTTGAGCACGGAGAATAAGCGACTGGCAATCGTATTCCTGTCCCACTATGGGTCTCCACGGGTCTACTACCGGGGGACACAACGGTATTCCGTCCCGTACACACAGCCTACCACCGAACTGCTGATAGATAGCAAAGAGATCACCTGCCAAAACCACAGATAGACGATGTCGTCCGGTCTTTTTTACGCCACTCGATTCTCCGTAAAACAGATTGATCGGCTTTGAAGTCATGTTTATCGATAAGCCTGTGGTTGTTCTGAATGTGCCTCTCTACAATCCAAGTAGGTTCCTAGCTGTTGCATCAGCATTGTAAAGTATGCATGCGTCTTCGCGACCGATTCACAACATAAGCCCTCCCCCGATGTTGATCAAAAGCATTATCAATGCATATTGAGGTTGCGTTCTGGCGATGCAAAATATAAGCAGACTAAAGTGGGCTGTCAGCTTTTCCAGAGGCATCGCCAA
>JAAEPA010000330.1 GCA_024222475.1 Gammaproteobacteria bacterium
ATCGTCAACAACAGAAAGAGCGGAGAGAGCGCTCGAAGCTGTTCGACGAATTTCGCGACCAGCTCGAACTTTTCCGTGTCAACGAACGCTCCTCCCAAATGGCTGAACACAACCAGTTCATGCATCATCGGCCACAGCGAGATTCAGATCAAGGCCGTGACCGACGTAAATATTCGGCCGACCCATTAAAAAGGAATTAATAGATCGGGACACAGGAGTGGGAATAGTGTATAAACTAGTCCATGGAAGGTGCTACAAATACATCCCCAGACCTTGAGCCACATAAAGCGCTCGTATGCCTTGATGAAGGGCAACTGTCCCCATTCTCTCAAGAATGGGTAACGATTACCAAGCAGGAGCGTATCGAACTCAACTATCGAGCAAACTATTGGGAAGCACAACATATCCGGGTAAAATCCCAACTAGAGAAAGCCAGGCAAGAGATTATTCTCAGGGATGCCAAGATCAAAGATCTCCAGAATCGCTTGTTCGGAAAGAAGAGCGAAAAGGGCACAACAGCTAAATCGGAAAAGGGCAACGGTACCCCCAAAACAAGGCGCAATCGGGGCCAACAACCAGGGAGTCGTGGACACGGTCGCACGAAACGACCGGATCTTCCCGTCGTTCACGACGAGAGGGACCTGCCGGAAGATGAGAAAAGATGTCCAAAGTGTGGATTATCACATGTACGCAACCCGGCTCTGGATGAGCACAGCGACGTAATCGAGGTCGAGGTCAGCGCCCATGTTCGCCGTATTCGACGCCCGGCCTATACACGCAACCCGGGCTGTACCTGTAACGATACCCCAGCAATCATCACTGCCCCACCGCCGCCCCGTTTGATTCCTCGTAGCGAGTATGACGTGAGCTTTTGGGTAGAGGTCATCCTAAGCAAGTACCGTTATGGACAGCCCAGTAACCGCTATCTTCAGGATTTGAAAGATCAGGAACTCCCAGTCTCGCCTGGAACGTTAGCCGGTGGATTGCAACGCCTTGCCCCGTTGTTTGAGCCCGTGCTGGAAGCCTTGTACTGCAAGCAGATGACCGAACAGCTCTTTCATAACGACGAGACCCGCTGGGAGGTCTTTGTGGAGATCGAGGGCAAGGTCGGTACACGCTGGTATCTCTGGGTTACCCGCTCGCAATCGGTCGTCTTCTATTGTATCGACCCCAGTCGCAGTGCCGCTGTCCCCGGGGCGCATTTTGCCGGTTTGCAGAATGACAAGGTCATTATCGTCTGTGATCGCTACAGCGCTTACAAAAAGCTTGCCAGGCTTGCGGTTAATATCTTGCTCGCTTTTTGTTGGGCCCATGTGCGCCGTGATTTTCTGGATCCAGGGCGCGCCTTTTCTGAGCTTAAGGAGTGGGCGCTTCAGTGGAAGGAACGGATCGGTGCACTCTACCACCTGAATGGGCTGCGCCTCGAACACTGGAACCCTGAACGCCCGCTGACAGAACAGTCCGATGCCTTCAATCAATACCATGACGCCTTGAAGGAGGCACTGCAACTCATGAAAGATGAGGCAACCCGGGTTGTGGCACGGGAAATCACTGGGCCGCAAACTAGAGATTCCGTGGATCGTGAAGTCCAGCGCGATGCTCCCGTAGAATTATCCAAGAGCGCGCAAACGAAACAGTTGCAAAGCCTGCTCGTTCACTGGCCGGGGCTTATCCTATTTGTAGAGCATCCCGAAGTCCCCATGGATAACAACCGCGGCGAGAATTCAATCCGCCATCCGGTTACCGGCCGCAAAAACTACTATGGATCGGGAAGCATCTGGAGTGCACAGTTGGCCGCTACACTTTTTTCTATCTTCCAGACCCTGGGACTTTGGGGTATCAATCCACGTCGCTGGCTAACGTGCTATCTAAATGCCTGCGCTGAAAACGGCAGCGAAGCACCCCGGACCATCGACCCATTTCTTCCCTGGTCGATGGATGAAGAGCACCGAGCACAGTTTGCTCGGCCCCCCACACCCCATGCGCCTCCCGCACCCGCCAAACCGGTCACCATTCACGATAGTTCATGACTCATCGCTACTGTGGTCGCGACTTCCATGCAGATGAGATAGCACAGATACGTCGCCTGATTGCCGAGGATCCGGAGCGCACCCGCGCCGAACTATCCCGACTGACCTGCCGGGCCTTGGCATGGTACAAAGCCGATGGTGGACTAAAAGACATGTCCGCCCGCGTCGCCATGTTGCGGATGCAGGAGGACGGAATCATCACGCTTCCCCCGCCACGCCACAAACCACCCGACGCAACAGTTGCCATCACACCGCGGACCGATCCCGGTCAGCCCATCCGAATGCCTGCCCGCGCCCTGATGCCGCTTACATTACGGCGTGTAGAAGATAAACGGGATTCTCGCCTTTGGAACGAGTACATACAACGCTACCACTATCTCGGCCATAAACCGCTTCCCGGCGCACAAATGCGCTACTTTCTATTCTCGCGGGATAAACCAATTGCCCTGCTCGGCTTCGGTGCTTGCGCCTGGCAAACCGCCCCACGGGACAGCTATATCGGCTGGAGTCACGACCAGCGCAAGAGAAATCTACCGCTGATCGTCAACAATGCCCGTTTTCTGATCCTGCCCTGGATACAGTCAAAAAATCTGGCTTCCATGCTATTGGCAACGGCCGCCCGGGTGCTTCCCAGCCATTGGCAAGAGGTGTACGGTTATCGACCGGTTCTGCTGGAGACCTTTGTCGAGCAACCCCGCTTCCGGGGTACCTGCTACAAGGCAGCCAACTGGATCTATCTGGGTCAAACCAAAGGCCGGGGTAAACTCGGCCCCTCCGGAAAACAGAGCGTACCGATCAAGGACTTATGGGTCTACCCCCTGGTTCCACACTTCCGCGGTCCGCTCACTCGTTGATTTTACGGGGAGTGGGTATACCGAATATTTACGTTGGTGGTGACGAAGATCCTGAACGGCAGGCGGGCGAGCATGTGCAGCATCCGCGAGGGTTGCTTGCCCGCGCCCAGGTACTCCTGCAGAAGATTGACCAGCTCGTCGCGCCCCAGATCATCTTGGGTATCGATGGCCAGGGACACCCGCTGCAGATCCGTGGGTGACTCGTGCGGGTAGGTTTCGCGAAAGCCGGTGCGCTGGGCCAATTTCTCGGCCAGCGCCCCGCCAAGCAGGGGGCGCTGGTCCTCGGGATAGGCGGTGGGATCGTCGCCGGGTGGCGCATGGACCCCGGCCCCGAGAAACAGGATGCACTCGCCGGCACGGATCCTTTCCATGAGCCGCCGCTGACCGGC
>JAAEPA010000331.1 GCA_024222475.1 Gammaproteobacteria bacterium
ACTTCCCTATCTGGCTTGCCTTATCGTCCGTATTCGGCGTTGCGAAAACAGTGACATAGCTTAGGCTATGCGCCTATTTTCGCGCCTTGAATACGAACGATCATGCGGCGCCGGTTAGGGAAGTTATTTCATTCGCATTCCTTACTCGTTATTTATACCCACAAAGGACTCTTCTCAATAGGAAAATAACCCGTTTTCCTCTTCCTTGGGCCATGCCCAACAGTTTGTGTGACACGTCGTTTACTTATCTCGTAAATCCCACTCTCCTCACTAACGGTTGCTATTCTCGGACAGGCTAGTCCTTTCGATATGCATGCTCAAAGAGGACCGATCAAAATGTAGTTCAGCGGCCCTTTCCCTAAAGATTATCAGGGTTTTGCCGCCAGATTGCATGAATTACTCCCTGAAGATAGACATTATGTAAGTCGATGCCGCAAGTCATGAAGCCATCAATATTGAAAAGCGAGCGAATGGGTTTGACTATGGTCATCGCTTCGCTTGTGGTGATTGCGCTTATTTTCGGCCTGCTTTTTAACTACCACCAGAAATCGAATGAGGCAGAAATAAGATCCCAGGGGGTTAGTCTTGTGCGGCTGTTATCCGAGATGTCTCTTGGCCAGTTGGTTGTTCCTAATGGGCAGGGGATGCTGCATATTATCCATTCCTACCGGAAAAACCCGGATCTTGCCTATGGGGTTATCGTCGATGCGAAGGGGGTCTTTCTCAGCGAGATTGCCGTTGCTGGTGTCATCGTACCGAGGGTTGATATTCCGGCAGTGCCTTCATCCTGGTTGGGGGAAAGGGAATTAAAGCTGCAGGGAAGTGGGCAGTCAATATTGGAATTTCATGCCCCGCTTATCATCGATGGGGATCTTGGGGGTTACATTCGGCTGGGATACTTTAAGCCTGGGTTTGGGCTGAGTCGTCGTCAGATTCCATTTTTTGCGGCACTTTCATTACCCATCTTTCTACTGGTCCCTCTGTTTTACTACTTGCTCAAACGTGAGATTTCACCCCTAATGCAAATTAATAACGAAATTCAGGATCGTCTCGATCAAAGAAATCTGCAGAGCGTTGAGATTCAGGCATCGGGTGAATTTGGTGAATTTATGAACCACTTCAACCAGTTTGTATCCTTTGCCAGGGAGCGGATAGATGGGCTGGAAAATCAACATTCACAATTACAAACGTCGACTAAGATCCTGTCTTACAAGCGAGCTAGGGTCGAATCAGTGCTTCAATCACTTCCCGACGCCGTTATTGTCATCGATGAGTCTGGGATTATCAATTTTGCTAATTCCAGACTTACAACGCTGTTGGGTATTCCATATGAAGAGGTGATCGGTAAAAGGCCTAGCGACTGGTGTCAGAGCCAGGAAGTCCTGGTTTTTTTGTCGAAATATGATGGCGGTGGAATCAAGGGGTATGCAACTGATCACGTTGAATTTATTCCTGACAGTGCCGCGGAAAAGACAATTCAGGTCAAGACCTACCCTTTGTTTTCCCCTCAAGAAACGGAGCACATCTACGGTACATTGGTTGTTTTCCGTGATGTCACTGCTGAATCACATGCCAAACGCAGTCGAGGGGAATTTGTGGCCCATGTGGCCCATGAGCTGAAGTCACCTCTCAACGTGCTTTCCATGTACAGCGAGGCATTGCAAGGGGAGGATGGACACTCGGCAGAGTTTCGTATTGAGGCGGTCAATGTGATAAGCGATGAGGTTGAACGCTTGTCGATGCTGATCAACAACATGCTTAGTATCACCAAGATTGAAATGGGTAGTATGGGACTCAATCGGGGACGCACCAAGCTGCGTGATTTGTTACAGGACAGTCTTGAAAGTGTTTCTCGCAACGGCCGAGAACAGGGTATTCAGTTTCATCTCGATGTGCCAAAGGAAATGAGCCCCGTTTCTGTAGACAAGGATATGCTGCGTATTGCGATCAATAACCTGCTCACTAATGCGATTAAATACAACATCCCCGGTGGTCACGTTACCCTGTTCGCGGAGGAAACACAGGATAGGGTTTGTATCGGGGTGCGGGATACTGGGATTGGGATCGAGGTTCAAGAACAGCAACAAATATTCGAAAAGTTCTATCGATCAGAGGACAAAGGTGTCAAGACTAAAACCGGCCATGGCTTGGGTCTTGCTCTCGCAAAAGAGATCGTACAGTTACATCATGGTCAACTGACTGTGAATAGTATTCCAGGCGAGGGTGCTGAGTTTATTATCGAAATGGATAAAGAAACCAATCTCTTACAACAAGCAATCTAGCTATGCAACGAATTCTCATTGCAGATGATGAACCCCATATCATCCGAATAATGAAGCTATCCCTCGAAAGAGCAGGGTTCCAAGTGGATTCCCGCGGCAATGGGGAAGAGGCCCTGACTAAAATAAGAGAGGATCAGCCTGATATTTTAATAACCGATATCGAGATGCCGCGCATGGATGGTGAAGAGCTATGTAAGCGTGTTCGCAATGAGTTTCCCCAGCATATTAAAATTTTTGTTTTAACCTCGAGGACCGAGATGGAACACCGTGAGTGGGCACGGTCGTTACCGAATTTATCGTTTCTTGAAAAACCGGTCAGTATTCGCAAGTTGCTAAAAATGATTGAGACGAATTCGGGTAATGGGGATTGAGTGAATCAGGATATCAGCAACCCCATCAGTCTATGACTTCCTGTAGAGTGTAGAGGAATTTCCCTTGTCTGATCAATCACTGTCACAAATTGATCTGAATAAATACTATTATCTAATGAGCGGCTTACTGCCGGCATTGGAAGGTCTTGCCCTATGTGACGAAAATAGCAAACTCCTTCAGGCCAGTCACGGATGGAAGAAGATAATACTAAGCGATGCTATAGCTCTCCTTAATAACCGAGTCTTCCATGTCCTTAGTAAGGATAAGGAAATATGTGTCGATCCTATTGGCGATAAAACCACCTTGTATTCATTTGGCCTGAACGCCTATTCAGGGGACAAGATAGGAACGCTATTGATTGGAATAGTTGGTTCAGATGAATATGTAAATTTTAATGAAAAATCGTTAGACAGCACCTTGTTGTCTCTAAAAAAAAGTATCAATGAAGATATTATATTAAATAACGAGCTATTCTCCATAGCCGATGAACTCACTTTGCGTTATGAAGAGTTGAATCTAGTCTATGAAACTGATGATGAGAACAATAAAGATTTTCAAGGACGGAAAAGTCTACAACGATTAGTGAATCAATGCACTGATTACCTTAATGTAGATCTAGCAGTACTGCTACTTCCGAGCAAGAAAATTACATTATTGTATTCTGAAAAACAAGAAAATACTCCTTATCTACACTCGCTCATATCAAAATTAGAAACAGTTATCTTACCAAAAATAAAAAATATAAAACAAAGCATAGTAGTTAACGATAATCAGGAATCAATATTATCAAGCGATCAACTTAAAAATTATAAATTTATTGCTTCTCCAATATTGCAGGTAGAAGGAGAAGTTCTTGGAGTGTTGTCTATTCTGAAACATCATAACTCATCCGATTTTACAAATAGTACTAGAAACCTGATGGAGGTTATGGCGAGAAAGGTGTCAAAAATCATTGTGACAAATTATGACACCTTAACGGGTCTGGTGAAGCGCCAAGGATTTGAAAATGAGCTGAAGGAAGAGCTAAATCTAGCTAAAAAGGTTAATCATGTGCACTGTGTGTTGAATTTGAATATTGATCGTATCCATATTGTTAATGATGTCGCCGGTCATCAAGCGGGTGACGACATGATAAAAGAAACAGCTAATTTATTGTCAGAATTTTTACGAGATAAAGATATTGTAGCCCGTATTGGGGGTGACGAATTTGGCGTGATCATGAAAGATTGTCCTCTCGAAAATGGTATTCGTATCGCTGAGAGTCTCAGAATAAAGATTAATGAATTAGAGTTTATCTGGAATGATGATCAATATGAAGTGAGTGCAAGTATCGGTTTGATAGGTATGACGGGTGATATTGGAACTATTGATCACATATTGGCTGGGGTAGAGGTTGCCACCAAATCTGCTAAAGACTGGGGTGGAAATCGTGTACAAATATTTAATCAAGAAGATCACGATCTAGTCCAGCGGAGAAAGGAGATGCATCTGTTTAAAGACATAAGAGATGCATTTAGAAAAGATCGATTTGAGCTCTTTGGGCAGTTCATTGAACCCCTCCAAAAACCAGAGTTAGGGATGCATCTGGAAATTTTGCTTAGAATGATCGATGCCGACAATAAACTTGTCTCTCCAGGCATGTTTATGCCTGCAGCCGAACGATATTACATGATGCCGAATCTTGACCGTTGGGTGGTAGAAAATAGCTTAAAACTAATTGCCAAGTATTGGCGTGATGTGGGGGAGGGGACGTGGTCAATCAACTTGTCAGGCCAATCTTTGGGAGAACGATCTTTTCTCGAATTTCTTCGCTATCAGGTAACTCAAGCTAATGTACCCGCAGATAATATTTGTTTCGAAATCACGGAAACAATGGCGATAAAAAATCTGGGAGAGGTAAATAGATTTATTGTCTCCATGAAAGAATTTGGATGTCGATTTTCCCTTGATGATTTTGGCTCGGGTTTGAGCTCTTTCACTTATCTAAGAACTCTAGATGTCGATTACTTGAAAATTGATGGATCCTTCGTGAAAGGTATATTGGAGGATCCTGTTTCAGAGGCGATGGTGTCCTCTATAAATCGCATTGGCCATATTATGGGCTTGAAGACTATCGCGGAATTCGTAGAAAACGATGATATCAAGAAATGCTTAAAGTCATTGGGTGTGGACTATGGGCAAGGTTTTGGCATCGCAAGGCCAAGACCCTTGGAAGCACTATTGTATGAACGGGTAGTGCAACAACAAGACCATGTTCGGTCGAGTTGAGCATGATTCTTACCGCAAGAGCGCGATATTGAGGTGTTCATAAGAAGGTGACGAGACAAATGAACACAGCCGAGAAAGCATCCTTCGATGGCGTTACGCATACTCGCATAGGCGTGATGACCTATCTGGCGCCCAAAGGTGCGCTTTCAGAAGAGTCTTATTTGACAGAACTGCAGGCCGCTATCGGGTTCTGTATCGAACATCGTGAAGCCCAAATAGTGATTGATCTTGCTGCTGTGCCGAAGCTGGACAGTGCCGCGCTAGAGGTCATGTTGGATGCTCAGGATCAACTCGTTAGATTGGGGGGGTATTTAAAGGTCGTCCAGGCCCAGACCTTGGTTAGAGAGATCTTCGATATCACGGGGTTTACAAATTACGTCAGCCTTATCGAGGTCAATTCAAAGAACCAGGCACACCTGCCTAACGATCAAGGGTCCCGC
Organism: Gammaproteobacteria bacterium; assembly: GCA_024222475.1. GTDB lineage: Bacteria > Pseudomonadota > Gammaproteobacteria > JAAEPA01 > JAAEPA01 > JAAEPA01. Next base: position 5,363 of record JAAEPA010000331.1, read on the forward strand.
GGCAATCAAAAACTTGGTGATATTTTACTCGCTAAAGGACTGCTCAATGAGCAGAAGGTGGCCGAAGCCATAAAACAACAGCAAAAACTCGGCAAGCGCATGGGGCAAATTGTCGTTGAGCAGGGCTGGGTTTCCGAAAAGGACCTGCTAATAGCGCTTGGAGAGCAATTATCGCTGCACTTTGTGCAGTTGCGTTCTGGATTGTACGATCCAGAAATTACCCGATTGCTCGAAAGAGACATCTCGGTTCGGCTCAAGGTATTACCACTGTTCAAGGTGCGAGGCGAGCTTTTCTTGGCTACCGCAAATCCACAGGCCATCCCGGCTTTTGATGAAGTGGAAGAACGTTTGAACTGCCGGGTTAAGCCGGTGCTGGCGCGTACCGAAGATATCCTAAAAACCATTAACGATGCCTATACGGGCAACGAGTTGATACAGGATCTCATCGGTGAGGTAGATGAGGATTTTCACATCGTTGAATCCGAGTTTACCGACGATCACACCACCATCGATGAGCTTGCTGCCGGTAGCCCGGTCATCAATATGGTCAACTCCATCATCCAGCGGGCCATTCATGATGGTGCCAGTGACATCCATATAGAACCCAGCCGTAATAAGTCGCGGATTCGTTTTCGCATCGATGGACTGCTCTACGAAGTCATGACGCAACGTATCGAGCTGCATCTTGCCTTGGTCTCCCGCTTGAAGGTCATGGCGAATCTGGATATCGCGGAAAGGCGTTTACCTCAAGACGGCAGGATACAGGTCTTCACCCAGGGCCGTTCCGTGGATCTGCGATTCAGCTCCTTACCCGGTTTGTTTGGTGAAAAGGTAGTGTTAAGGGTATTAGATAAGAAACAGGCCATCCTGGATGTCAATAAACTGGGAATGAGCGAGGAAAACCTCACCACCTTCAAGTCATTGCTGGATCGCAGCTTCGGTTTAATCTTGGTGACGGGTCCCACCGGGAGCGGCAAGACGACCAGCCTTTATGCGGCGCTGAGCTACCTCAACAGCATCGAAAAGAATATCGTTACTATTGAGGATCCGGTGGAGTATCAGATCGAGATTGTCAATCAGAACGAGGTCAAGAATGTCATCGGTCTAAGCTTTGCCAAGATGCTCAAGCATGTGCTGCGCCAGGATCCGGATATCGTCATGGTAGGGGAGATCAGGGAGCGAGAGACCGCGGAGATCGCCGTACAGGCCGCGCTTACGGGTCATCTGGTGCTCTCCACCTTGCATACCAACGATAGCGTGGGTGCAGTCACCCGGATGATCGATATGGGGGTGGAACCTTATTTATTATCTTCGGCCGTCATCGGGGTCATCGCCCAACGGCTGGTGAGGACCATCTGTGAATCATGCAAGACAAGCTTTTTGGCCCCTCCGGAAGTCGTTGCCCGCTTTGCTTGGGACGATGGCGGTAACAACATCCGACTGGCCCGCGGTCGGGGTTGTCCTGAGTGTTATGACTCGGGGTATAAGGGGCGCATCGGTACCCATGAGATTCTGGTCGCCGATCCCGCATTACAAAGACTCATCATGGCCAATCCAAGTCGCGATGAACTCGTCACCTATGTAAAGGAGAGGGAATTAAAAACCCTGCTTGATGATGGTCTTGAACGTGTTCGTCAAGGTTCAACGACCATTGAAGAAGTCACTCGGGTTGTCAACCTCTGATTAGACAGGGGACCGATCAGAATGCAGGTATTATTTTTGCATTTGCAAATGAGTCGAAAGGGCTTGACACGAAGGGGGGTTCGGAAAAGATCGTCAGCATTGGGGGTGGGGCGCTGCGGGCATGGTGCGCGATGGTTGCAAGTATGACAATAGCTTACCCATTGCTGCGTTCACAAGCGCCCCACCCCCAATGCCAAACCAAACTCCGAACCCCCCTTCATGTCAAGCCCTTTCGACCGCGTATTAAAGTGTAAAGCAGAATGATCGGTCCCCCAGACAGCTTCTGAGAACCAACGCCATGGCTATAGATATCGGTAATCAATCGGCAGCATCGGCATCGCCCAAGGTCCTCACCGGCTTGACGAAGGGCCTCAATAAACGTCATAGGGTGGGCTCGAAGGACCGGAAGTTTTTTACTGAGAGGTTAACCCTGCTGCTGCAAACAGGGGTAAATCTGCATGCCGCTTTGCAGTCGCTGAAAAAGCAAACCGACAATCCGGCCATGGTTGCCGTAGTCGATGCATTGATAAGACATATCTCCGAAGGCAAGTCGTTTTCATATGCACTAGCCGAGTATCCCGAGATGTTTTCGAGGACCTATATCAACCTGGTGGCCGCCAGCGAAAATGGCGGATTCATGCCCCAGGTCCTTGAGGAACTGCTGGAGATGGAGGAAAAGCGGGAGAGATTGCGCAGCACACTCTTCTCAGCGCTCAGTTATCCCGCATTCTTGGTCGTATTCTCCGTTGCGGTAGTGATTTTCGTTCTCATGGTCGTTTTTCCCAAGTTCGCGGTGATGTTCGAATCCATACGAGATCAGTTACCTGGCACCACGCTCACGCTGATGTGGATGAGTGAGTCTTTGAAGGCCTATTGGTTGCCGCTCATGGCCTCAAGCGTTCTGTTTATGTTCGGTCTTAAACGCTGGATGATGAGTCACAGCGGCAGGTATCGGGTGGATCAACTAAAACTGGCGATCCCGGTACTCAAGGACGTCTTCGTGCAGCTGTACCTGGTTCAGTCCATGCGGGTGATGAGCCTGTCGCTTAAAAACGGTGTTGGTATTGTCGATACCTTGGTGGCTTGTAAGGAGGTGGTGGGAAACTCCGTCTATCAGCGGTTTCTCGCGGACCTCGAAACCAATGTACAGGAAGGCAGTGGGCTCAGTGTGGGGTTTTCACATACTCGCTTCATCCCCCCCATCGTCCAGCAGATGATCGCTACCGGAGAGGAAACTGCCAATCTGCCCAAGGTAATGGCACGTATCGCCGATTTCTATGAACACGAGTTGTCGAAAAAACTGACCGCATTGTCCAAGATCGCCGAGCCGCTGATGCTGCTCGTCATGGGGGTGGTGGTCGGTGTCATCGTCAGTTCGTTGATTCTGCCCATCTTCAAGCTTTCTAAAGCGGTTTACTAATGAGGTTATACGCATGTCTCATAGAGTCGTCAGCTTATCACCTAATTATGGGCGTACCGTAACCCAACTTTATGATATTGCATTATTGTTGAGCCATTCCTTAAGTTCCTTGTTCCGTTTCCGATATGAAATGGGTAAGTACTATAAAGTTGTAAAACGCGGAGATTCAATAATATGATCGCAGTTCAGTACCATCGTCAACGGGGTTTTACCTTGGTAGAGCTGTTAATAGTGGTGATCATTCTAGCCATTCTCGCCGCCATTGTGGTACCTCAGTTTGCTTCATCTACGGATGATGCGAAGCTCTCGGCCCTGGACAGCACCTTGTCCAATGTGCGTGCGGCTATCGATATTTATTACCAGCAACATGGAGAGTACCCTGGTGAATTAACCCCGCTGCCGGCAAGTGGCTGTGCCTCCGGCACCAAAGGTACGGACGGGGGAGCCACCGAGTTAGCCTTTAGGGAACAGCTCAGCATGTATACCGATTCTGCTGGGGGGGCGTGTTCCATCGGCGACTCGACATTCAAATATGGACCTTATCTCAAAAAGTCCACCCTACCTGCCAATCCCATCACCGGTATCAATACCCTGGTGGTGGTGGGAGTTGGAGACCTGAACATGGCGGGTGCTGGTACCCCAGCTGGATGGAAATATGACTATGTCGCCGGCAAGTTCATTGCTAATGACGATGATGCCGATCCTAATGGTGTGAAATACGATGCGCATTGATTCAACCCGGCAGACTCAAGTCTTCTCAATGTATTAACCAAGCGCGTTACTTGAAATATCACCAGGGGATCAGCCTCATTGAGCTCCTGATCGTGGTTGCAATACTGGGGATCGTCGCTAGCGTGGCGATCCCCAATCTTTCGTCTACCGATCCACTGCTGCTGCAACTTGCCGCCGAAGAGGTCGCCGAGGCCTACCGGTTTGCACGCGCCGAGTCCCTGCGTAGCGCAACGCCCCATGGGGTATATAGAGAACCCTCGACCTCGAACAAACGCTATCGAGTGTTTCGCAGTACCCCGCCCACTCCGATCTACGATATCTATCATCCCCTGAATAAACAGCTCTATGACCTGGATCTGGAAGTACACCCCTTTGCCTCCGCGGATACAGTGAGTGTGACGAGCAGTTTTCATGGCAGCTGCACCCAACCTTTATACATCGTGTTCAACGCCCAGGGCATCCCGCTCTGCGGTGATCCGCTTACCGTTATCCTGGAACAGAAAGTGATTACGCTGGTCAAGGGAAATATAACCTACACCGTGACCCTGGACGGGATAACCGGACGGGTGACCGTACAATGACCACCGGTGTTGCTCAGCAACGCTGGACCGGCCACCGCGGGTTTTCCTATATCGAGGTGTTAGTCGCCACCGTGCTGATCGCCATCGCCCTGGTGCCGGCGATGGAGGCCTTGCAGCCAGGTCTCCAGGGATCGGGCCTTCTCAAGACACACGCCGAAAGTCATCTCGCGCTGGTTGGTAAACTCGAAGAGGTCCTTGCCGAGCCATTTGACGATCTCGACGCTGCAGCAACCGCAGCGGGGGTGCACACCAACTCGACATCGTACTCCGACGCCCCAGGCCCTCCCATACAGCGTAATGTGTTCCTATGGCGCTACGATGTTGACAACGCTGACGCCGATGGTGACGAGTTCACTGGGGGCGAAGAGGATCTCCTATGGGTACGCGTGGCATTGGTAGATGACAGCCAGATCCTTGAAACCTTGATCAGCAGGCAATGAGTGGGTCAGGTGTTGTCATGCGATTTCGTCTGGTCAGAAGAACTCAAGGCCTCCAATACGGTTTCACCCATGTCGAGCTGCTTATCGTAGTCACTATCGCCGCGGTCCTGGTGATGGCTCTAATGAGCGTGGTAGGTACCGCCACCGGGATCAGTGATGACGCGCGCCAGCGCAACGACCACACCAACCAGGCTCACTATGCCTTGCAGCGTATGGTGCGAGCCGTTTCCCACAGCAGGCGTCTGCTGTTGCCCCTGAACGACAACCCCAATACCAACTGGCCTGAGAATATTCGTGAGCAGACGGTTCCGCAATCCCCACCGGTAGGTGATAGCACACGGGCCACTGCTGTGCTGGCTGTAACCCTACCACTCTATGTCGATCTGGATGCCAACGGTACCCCCGATGCCGATAACGACGGTGATGGTTTGATCGATGAAGACCTAGGTGTAGATAACAACTTTGATGCGGCTCCTGGGATTCATCTGATTGATGACAATGGCGATGGTACCGCGGACGACTCTGCCGATACCGATCCGACCTACGACAACGACGAAGACGACGTAGCGACTGAAGAAACTATGAATGGCCTGGATGATGATGGTGATGGAAGCATCGATGAAGATCTGCGATCCGATATGAACAATGACGGTGACTCCGGTGTGATCGGTGTGGATGACGATTCGAGTGGAGCCGTAGATGAAGACAACAAAAATGACGATGACGAGGATGGCCAGATCGATGAGGACTGGTATGACTCAGTGGTGTTCTATCTCGACAACGGCGTGCTGAAAGAACGCACTCCAGTGCCTTGGGACACCAATGCAGACACTCTGGTGACAGGTGCTGATTATATTACGTCTGAATTAGTAGAGAACGTCAGCCGTTTTCGCGTGGAACGTATTGCCCAGAGCGGTGACCAGCAGCAACGGGTCGAGCTGACGCTGGAACTCACTAGTCCGATTACCGGCGAAGTCATCAGCCTGCAGACCCAGGTCAGGGTGGGCGGTGCGTTGTGAATAGTGCATCGGTGCGCCCGGCGCACCTCAGCTCACAGCGACGTAGGGTGCGCCATGCGCACCAAACCCGCATCCCAAACGAAATTTCTTGTTTGCTTATAAATCCTTGTCATTAAATCTAGAGGGTTTGAAAGTGGGGATTTACCGAACCTGCCGGATTCAATAAACGAATTTTCCTGCCGATAAATTTTAGCGGATCTGTGTCCAGCGGTGGGTCCTTCCGCAATAAGTGCGCCCATACTCGGAGGTACCAATGGCACATTCTGAATACCTGTTGTTCTTTATCACGATCACCGTCGGTCTCGTCGGCATCATTTTTCTATTTTTTCCCGATCGAGTGGCAAAGCTGGAACGTTGGCTCAACACTGCCTGGGGCGAACAGGAGATCGCAGCTGTCCGTTTGGATCTACCCGGCGAGCAGCGCCTCGAACAGGTGCTGAACCGCAACGTGCTGGACAAACGCATCACCTGGGATCAGTGGGCGCGCAATCATCCGCGTCTGACCGGAACGTACCTTTGTGTCGGTGCCGGTATTCTCTGGTGGGTGAGCATAACGGCTTGAAGTCTATCAATTCGGGAGGTGCACTGGCATCCACTCTCAGTTGCATCTAATAAGGCCGCCTCCTAACCCAAGAGAATTCTTCAGTACATGAGACATCCCCTAAATTGAACAGCCAGGCGTTTCCCGGATTGTGCACCGCTCTCCCATGTTTGCTGTGTCAAACGCACCGTACCTGAGTGCGGCAATGGTGCCCACCGACAGGCAAAGCGGTTTCATCCTGCTACCGGTGGTGCTGACCATCACCTTGGTGGCCACTATCGCCTTCCTGATGAATCATGAGAGTGCCATCCACCTCAAAATACTCAGCAATGATTTCGAGGTCACCCAGGCTGAATACCTCACCCAGGCGGGTCTGAATCACGCCCTGTGGCAAGCTACGCAACAGGGCTGCGGCCCCTATACCGACATTACCAACCAGCCCTTGGGCAGCGGCAGCTACACCACCACGCTGACCACGAATCTGGGCAGTACCACGAACTACTCCATCGCGGTGGATCAGGACAGCTGGATCCGCAGCGACCAACCGACCGTCAACAAGGCCACCGACAGCAAACTGCACATCCGCTACGATGGAGGCACGATCGAACGCCCGATGTACCGCTACGGCCTGTCTTCGCTGCCGGTCAATGCCACCATCCTGTCCGCCAGGGCCTGGTTTTATGTCAGCAAGCAACACCCGGAAGGACCGGTGGATATCCATCGGTTGACCGCGGACTGGGCCGAAACCGACGCCACTTGGGATACTATGGGGACCGAGATGGGCAGCGCCGTCCTGGCCACCATCCCCACCCAGCCGACCGCAGGTGTCTGGGTTTCAGTCAATCTCACTGCTCAGGTGCAGATCTGGGTCAATGGTCAGCCCAACTACGGACTTACCCTGAATTCAACCAGTGAGGGCACCCATGGCGATTACGCCAGCCGCGAGGCCAGTCAGCAGCCCTACCTGGAGGTCGTCGTAGGCACGCCCTCAAGCTCCCCGGCCACCCTGCAATCGGTGGGCACCCTGGCCAATGGGGTCAGCCGCAGCATCACCCGCAACGACATGATGCTCTATCAGCAGCCGCCGGGCATCGTTGAGCTACAGCCAAGCACGGAAGGTATCGATGCCGAAATCTGGGAGCAGTCACCCAACGATAACTACGGCGACGCGGCAGAAACCTGGGTTTCGTCCGACGGCAACGATACGACGCGTTCGCTGCTGCACTTCAACATTGGCGCGATACCGGCCGGCGCGAGAATTCTGGGGGCGACCCTGTTCCTGCATCGCCAGAGCGGCTCTGGGGCGGACCAGCCGGTTGCAGCGCATCGCATCATGAATCCGTGGAGCGAAGACTCGGTGACCTGGAACCGTCGGGAATCCGGCACGAACTGGGACACGGCCGGCGGCGATTTCGATAACACAGTAGTTGTGACGACTCTGGTCGGCCCGGTAAATCAGCGCTATGAATGGAACATCACGCCGCTGGTGCAAGGCTGGGTTGACGGCAGCTACCCCAACTACGGCGTCGCGCTGACCGCCGCGATCGACGGAATGCTTGGCGAGCAATTCTTTACGAGCGACCACACGGATCCATCCAAGTGGCCGAGCCTGACCATCACCTACACCTGCCAATGCGACAGTGTCTGCCTGGCGCCCCAGGGATCGGGTAAGGTTCTGATGGTCATCGGCAACAGTCCTTCCAATCCCTCCCCCGGAGACCAGTCCATCCGGGACTACCTGGAGCGCTTGGGCTACACCGTATCCCTGATTCAGGATGACGACAGTCAGGGCAATTTCAATGCGGCCGTCGCGAGCAATGACGTCGTCTACGTATCAGAGTCAGTATCAGCTAATAATGTGGGCACCAAACTCACCGGTGCCGCGATCGGTGTCGTCAACACCGAAGGGGCGCTGAACGATGAGCTCGGCATCTCATCGGGATCTACCGTGCCGGTCGGTAGTAGCATCAATATTACCGATACCAGCCACTACATCACCCAGCCCTTTGCCGCCGGCGGTCTGCAGATATTTGCCGGTGCTATGGAGGGGCTGGTCGTGTCGGGTACCGAGGCAGGTGGACTGCAGACGCTCGCCGATTCGGGTGGTGCGGCTGCGCTGGTCGCCTTGGAAACGGGCGCTGCACTCTATGGGGGTGGCACCGCGTCCGGCCGTCGGGTCATGCTGCCGATCGGGCGAGAGGTGGCTGATTTTAACTGGGATTATGTCAATAACAACGGTCAGCTCATCGTGCAACGGGCCTTGCAGTGGGGTGCAGGTAACGATGGTAGCTGTACTGGTGGAAACTTCCGTGATGAGTTCGCCACGGCTGCCTTCAGTAATAACGATGGCAGTGAAAACTGGTCCGGTGACTGGATCGAAATCGACAGCGCCGGTACGGGACCGACCTCAGGCAAGGCGGTGGTCACCGGCGGCGAGCTGCGCTTGAATGGCACGCCGCTGGTGTTTGTCAATTTAGCTACCGGAGCGATCTTCCATGACCCCAGCCTCACGCGGGAACTGGATCTCTCCAGCCATCTCTCCGCCACGCTGACCTTCGATTACCGGACCGGCTCCGGCGTCGAGGCCGCTGAAGATTCGGCAGTGGTGGAGATCTCCGGTGATGGCGGCAGCACCTGGACCGTGCTGGAAGACTTCATCGATGCCGGTCCCAGTGCAGCTGGCAGTCGCAGCTATGACATCACGCCCTATATCGCCAGCAACACCCAGGTCCGCTTCCGCATCAATGCTGCCTACGGCGGCCCGACCGAGTACTTCTATGTGGATAACGTCGATATCGCCGCCAGCTGCGATCCACTGGTGGTTCCAGAGCCCTCGCTTTTTCTATCCACCGACAGCGACGCCATCCTGGGGGGCCTGAGTTTCACCGACATCGATCTGGTCGAGTATGACCCGGTGACCGATACGGCGAGCCTGTACTTCGACGGCAGTCTGACCACCCTGACCGTGGATATCACCGCCTTGCATGTCTTGGCCAACGGCCATCTCGTGCTGGCCGCAGAAGGCAGTCCCACCGCAACCCTGGGCGGCCTCAGCTTCGAGGCCGGCGATCTGGTTGACTATGACCCCGCAACGGACACGGCCACACTGATCTTTGATGGCAGCACGCTGTTTACCGATCCGCTGGAAAAATTCAAGTCGGTGCATGTGCTGGACAACGGACACTTCATCTTGTCCACCGACAGCGATGCCAACCTGGGGGGTCTGAGTTTCACCGACATAGATCTGGTCGAGTATGACCCAGTGACCGACACGGCGAGCCTGTACTTCGATGGCAGTCTGACGACCCTGACCGTGGATATCACCGCCTTGCATGTCTTGGCTAACGGCCATCTCGTGCTGGCTGCAAAAGGCGGTCCCACCGCAACCCTGGGCGGTCTGAGCTTCGAGGCCGGCGATCTGGTGGACTATGACCCCGCAACGGACACGGCCACACTGATCTTCGATGGCAGCACGCTGTTTACCGACCCGCTTGAAAAATTCAAGTCACTGCATGTTGGTCTGGGCAGTGGCGCCGTTATAGGAGGGGGTGGTGGAGGCGGAGAGGGTGGTAGATCCCCACCGCCCACTGGAGTCGTATTCGAAGAGTTCACCGAGGCGAAACGTAGCAACAGCAAAAAATCGCTAGTCATCGATAAACCCGGCGGCACTGCCGCGGGTGACCTGCTCATCGCCGCGATCACCACTGACGGTAAGCAAGAGAAGACAATGACACTAGACCCCTCGACCGGCTGGACCCTGATTAACCAGGGAATGCAGGGTGAGGAGGTTACTTTTGCCGTGTTCTGGAAGATTGCCGAGGCTTCTGAACCAGCTAGCTACGACGTTAACTGGAAGGAGGACCAGGAAGCGTACGTCTGGATGATGCGCTTCACAGGCCATGACCCCGGCAATCCGATCAACGTATCATCGATCGCCCGTGGGTCATCGAGCTCGCCATCTAGTCCGGCCGTGGCAACCACGGTACCGAACACGATGATTCTGCGCATTGGCGGCTTCGATGACGATGATATTACCGTCGATGCTCCAGGGCTGGTGGACCACACCGCGATCACCATGGACAAGAGCAGCAGCGGCGGCGGCACGTGCTCCGGCGGCACCGGCTATCTGACTAAAGCTGACGTCGGTGACAGCGGTACGTCCAGCTTCTCGCTGACCCGATCCGAGGAATACCGAACTGTCACCATCGCGATTGCGCCGGACACTGGTGGCTAGATACTTTTGCTGCGTCCGGCGCTTGCCACCCAAGAAGTTACAGCGACCTGATTTCACTCAAGCTTTTGCTGTTTTGGCCGAAAAAATATAAGAGCCAGTACATCGATCAAGTAGGTTGTATACCAAGGAATAAGATGGGCCTGAGAATGGATTCACATGATGATTAATCATGTCTTGCCAGTGCGAACCATGAGCGCCTTAGGCCGATTCATCGGTCTGCCGGCCGGGTTCAAACAATCAAGCCGGATCGGGTCGATCGGTCTTGAGTTCGCACGCGAACAATTGCACATGGTGCAATTGCAAAAGCTGCCTGGAGGACAGATCCGAGTCCACGCCAGTGCGTCGTTATCCTATCCGGATGAGCGCGAGGTCCTGTTGGCTTCACCGACCAAGCTGAGATCGATACTGCGCCGACAGCTGAAATCAGCTCATTTCCATGATACCCGGGTGGTCGCTGCGCTACCCGTGCCCGAGGTACGTATCATGTCTGTCGCCTACCAGGTCAATGCAACGCAAAATAACGAACAGGCCATCCTGAAACAGCTCTCCGGACGCATCGAAGGCGGTTTGGCGGACAAGGTGATCGACTATCTGCCGGTGCGTGACAGTGCCAAGGATGAAGAAAGGCTGGCGGTGGTGGCCGTGGCCAAGCGCGACCGGGTGGTCGCCCACCTGGAGATGTTGCGTTTGGCAGGTTTGCGGGTCGAGGCGCTGGAGATCGGCCCGGTGGCCATAAAACGCCTGGTAACGGCCTTCTGCGAGCAAGGGAAATATCACAATGTACTGGCAATAAATTTCGGTCATCACACAAGTTATCTGACCATGATCTCCGGGCGCAGATTGTTATTTGACCAGCAGCTCGACTTTGGGGAAAAAAGTTTGCTGCAAGAGGTCTCAATGGCCTTGGATATGGATACGGAATCTGCACGGGAGCTTGTCTACCGATATGGCCTTTCACCTTTATATTCCCAACAGCAGCGCGAGGGCTCTGCCATTGATGACAAAGATGTCATCGATACCCTATCGGAAATAGTGAAACCGAGTTTATTAGCACTCGTAGATGAGATTAAACGCGCTTTGATCTATGCTGCCTCGGAAACGCGTGGTGAAACGGTAAAGAAGGTCTATCTGCTGGGCAGCATCGCCAGATGGAATGGTGTCGATAAGATATTGAATGACCTATTGGACATTCCCGTTGCGAACATCAAGGATCCCTTGTCTGCACTCGCACAGGGTCAAATACTGGAGTATGAATCTCATAACGCCTTGGCGCCGGAAGTAGCAGTAGCCACCGGACTTGCATTGCGGGGAATGGCCCAGGATGGCTGATTTTGATCTCATCCCGAACGATTACCGATTACTGCGTTGGCGAGAAGCCTGGCTAAAGCGTTTTGGTTTCGCCTCTTTAGGCCTGGTGTTACTGAGCGCGGCGGCTTACGCCACCCTGATCTATGTCAAGGGTGTCGTGAGGTCCGAGGTGGAGCAGTTGCAGGTCCGGAGGACCATAACTACGCAGCAGACCTCCGAGCTACTCAAGCTGCGCAAACAAAAACAGGAATACGAGTATCAATGGCGGCTGTTGACGGGGCTTCGCAGTGGAGCAACGGCCGAACGCATGTTCAGGACCATTGACAAGGCGTTATCAGGCGACGCCGTTTGGTTCTTGAATTGGCGATTCCGGCGTGCGGGTGTGAGTATCGGATCGGAACAGCAGGGTGTCAATAACGGTTATTTCGTCGTCGTGTCTCAGGACGAAAGACAGACCGGTTCAGAGGCATGGCGGATAGAGACACATATGGAGATCAAGGGACAGGCGCTGGATCATTCGGCACTCTCCCAGTTTGTCAGGGCCTTGTTCAAGCAACCCGAGATTCATGATGTTCGAGTGATCAGAACTGCATTGCGGCGAGTTTTTGCCACCAGCGTGGTGGATTTTGATCTGGCCGTAGTCGTGAATTCCAGTGTTGGGCGGGGATGATGCAGTCCTATCTCACACAGCTCGACAATCGATCGTTTTTGGTTATTCTTGCCGGATTGTTGTTGCTTATCGCGACCGCATTGACCAGTTATGGGTTGTGGCCACAGTTTAAGCAATATCGGGCGGAGCTCAGTACCAGAAATACCCTGAAGGATGTCATCGATAATGGGGATGCCCTTGAGAACGAGCTCTCCGCGTTGCAGGTCAAGGTAGAAACCCTCAGACACAAGCTTCATGGCGGCATGACCAATCTTCCGATCAAGCAGATGGAATCCTATATCATCGGCCGTCTTCAAACGATGTCTTGGCGCCATGGCGTGGAGTTGTCGAGCATTCAACCGGGGGCCGGTCAGCGGGTGGAGATGTTCAAAGAGATACTTTTCGACATCGAGCTTTCTGGCGATTATTTCAATCTGGTGAACTGGTTGAAAGATCTCGGGAAGGAGCTCGGATTCGTAGTGATAAAGGAATATGAGATGAAGTCTGAGGGCCATGATACCAATGATAAGCCTCGGCTGGCACTGGGTCTCACCATTGTATCTTACCGGGCGATACAACAATGAGCCTACGTCTGATCCAACGGGTGATCGTATTGGTGGCAACGGCGGGTTTTTCCTTTGTCAGTCTCGCTGAGGATGATGCCCCGCAGCTGAAACATAATCCCTTTAAACAGCCTGATTTGAGAGCTGTTGCGGATAACTCTAGGGATGATGATTCATTATCAGATCAGGTCGGTTCCCAACTGGAGTTACGGGCAACATTGACGCTCGGTAACAAATCTCTCGCCAATGTGGGGGGGAAGATCATCGGTATCGGCGAGCAGGTCGATGGCTATCGCTTATTGGCCGTCGATGAAGGCGTGGCGGTATTCGCGAAGAATGGAACGCATATTGATCTCATTGTGGGGGATGGTCCTGAGGGGAACCGGAATGAATAAGGATGCTCGATGGGTCGCATTACTGCGATGGGCCATGATGGTCGTAATATATACCGGTTTTTTTTTGGGACAAACCGGGTTTGCCGAAGGACATAAAGAACTATCTCTAAGCCTGCAGAATGTCGATATCACCGAGGTCATGGAGATGTTGTCGCGCAATGAGCGTGTCAATATCTTACTCACCAAAGGAGTAGAAGGGGAAGTTTCCGTCAACCTGTATGATGTCACTGTGGATCAGGCCATAAGATCTATCGCTGATGCAGCGGGTTATGCCGTAGAATTCCGGGCAGGCAGTTACTTTGTGCTCAAACGTGAAGACAGTGGTAAATATGCCACCAGCGGGATCACTGAACTGCGCACTCTAAAAGTGGAGTATTCCAATACCGATGTGGTCGAAGGGATATTAACGAATTATCTCTCGGAATATGGTCAGATGACGACGCTTCCCGAGAGAAAGTTGCTCGTAGTCGAGGATCTTCCGGAGTTCATCGATCGAATTGAAGAACTGCTCAAGGAACTTGACCGACAGCCCAAACAGATCCTTATCGAGGCCAAGATCTTGGAGATTACCCTGCAGGATAGCGAATCTTTCGGTATCAAGTGGGCCAAGTTTTTTAACACGGGAGAGGGCGCGGGCAGTTTTGGCACCCGAGGATTGGCTAATCCGATATCGCCAGGCTTATTTATCGATGTGGTGACACCCAATGTAGAGGTGTTCCTAGACGCCTTGAGAAGTCGCGACCGGTTGCGGACCTTGTCTACGCCCAAACTACTGGCATTGGAGCATCAAGAGGCCGAGGCGATAATAGGTGATAGAATAGGCTATCGAGTGACAACGACCATCAACCAGGTGACCACCGAATCCATAGAATTTTTAGAATCGGGCGTAATTCTAAAGATCAAGCCCTCAGTGGATGGTCAGGGTCGTATATTATTGAATGTTCATCCCGAGGTGAGTACGGGTACGGTATCCGATGATGGCATTCCCTCTTTGAAAACCACCGAGGTCACGACCCAAATGCTGGTGGAAGATAGTCAGACCGTATTCATCGGAGGGCTGATTAAACGCACTTTGGACCAGAGCCGAGACGGTGTGCCTATCCTTGGCGACCTTCCGATCATCGGCCGATTATTCTCAAACAAGTCGAGTAACAATATTAACTTCGAGACCGTAGTGTTGATTACACCTTACATCGTGGACGATCATCATGAACGGTGGAATACTGAGCCGGTCGAAAGAGCCGAGGAAGTTGGTCAGGAACTGGATAACAAGGCGTTTCAAATTGACGCGATGATGAGTGAGCGGAGACAGGAAGTAGATTCTAAAAAACCAGCTCAAACACCTGCTAGGCCGCTGGATCCTTATTTTACTATGCAGGGTGATTGGTGAGGCAGGCGTACGACACCGTCACCCAACGGGCGCCGAATGATCGTTCGTATTCAAGGCACGGCAACATATTTCATTCTATAAGCACGATCACTTTCAAAATCTAGGTATAATCAAAAATTTAGATAGTCGCTGCTTCATGGCTCACAGGTATCCAATTGCGATACAATGCGTATCCGTGACCCAAGTTTGGGAACAAATTTATTGGATAGGTATAATTTATAGAGTCGAATCGGGACTTGATTGAGGAGTTGGCAACACAATGACTACTGAGAGTAAATGGGCAGAAAGAGTTTACAGGGCACCGAAAAGCGGCCGAGATTATACCGCCTCAAGGGTACAGCAGTTCTCGGATAAGCGAGGAGGGAGCAGGCAGGAGAAACCGGAGGCAGTGACTGATTCTGCCGTGGTGGAAAAACTAAGGTCGGAGGTCAATGACATGCAGTTGGTGCTCAACCACATTGACAATCGTATAGAGCAGTTTGAGAATATTCCCTTGGATGATCATCTGTCTTGGATGCAACGCAGAATCCAACGCCTGGAGATCGTTGTACTAATGCTGAGTAGCGCCCTGATCATTGCCTTTGTATTGAAAGCGCTGAGCGTTATAGGTATTGATGTCTTCGCTTGGATGGGTGGCTTATTGACCCTCTGAGGTGTCGTTATAGATCAGCTCTTTATGCAGCAATGCGGATTGATTTTAGCGAGTAAGGAGTTTCCAACCCCCATCCTCTTGGCGACAAATCGTACTAATAGTGCTCCAGGGTGAGCTGCCGATGACCTTGAGAGAATGTTGATTTCTACGGCACTCCCGACCCTCCTCGTAGAATCGTTTGATCAACTTTACCACTCCTTTGGCCTTGCTACTGGGGTTTTCCCATTTTAGAACGGTCCCCTCGGGCTTGCCCTCCATCTCGATACGTGCGGTATGCTGAATAATCTGTATATCCTCCTCATTGAGCCCTGGATAGAGGTTCTTCCATCCCAGCATGGCGGCAAGGCTTCCCGTTATGGGAAATATAAATAATATAGAAAGGCAGAGAATTCTTTTTACCATGGTATCAATCAGTGCGGTGAACGATAGATATACTTGTAGGTACAGGCATTCCAAGTAATTGCATAAAGTCGATTTGTTTGAATGAGCCTGTATGGTATGCTCAAAGCGCAATAAGCTCAACAAATCTCAGTCCCCGGGGGGCGATATATGTCTCAAATTTATTGGCGCCACTTTTCCTGGTTAGTTCTAGCGATTTTTTTGGTGATGTCAACTAAGCCTGTTTTCGCGAAGGATGTCGCAGAGTTACAGGAACTCGTCAATCAAGGACATACGTCGCTGCAAAATTTTGTTGCTGACCCTAATATGGGTTGGTTTCGCAAACATGTCAAAGATGCCAAAGCGGTGTTCATTGTTCCGCGACTCCTACGGGCAGGTTTCATTTTCGGTGGATCGGGTGGCAACGGCATCCTGCTGGCCCGCGACGAAAATACGAGGTCGTGGAGTGACCCGGCATTCTATACCATGGGTTCGGTAAGTTGGGGTCTGCAGCTGGGGGTCGAGGCCGCGGAGGTCATACTGATGGTCATGACCGTGAATGGGCTGGATTCGATGCTCAGTACCAAGTTTCAGCTCGGTGCCGATGCCAGTGTGGCGGCCGGCCCGGTTGGGGCCGGTGCTCAGGCGGCTACCACGGATATTCTGGCATTTTCGAGGACCAAAGGGTTGTTCGGTGGTTTGACTATAGAGGGAGCGGTCATCACGAGCAGGGATAAGTGGAGCAGTACTTATTTTGATCAGACGGTCAGGCCGGTGGACATCCTGATCCGGCGAGAGGTAAGCAATGTCAACGCCACGGTGTTGCGCAGAACCTTGACTCAGTCCACTGGTGGTGGTTGAAGGCTTACATCTGAGTTCGGTAGAATGATACACAACATAAACCCGGATATTTTATAAGTTACACACGCCCTCGCTTGGTCTTTGTTTCCACAAGAAATTATGCTCAGTCGGCCGTAATCGTGGATACGCCGCTCCTTCGCACAAATCAGCCGGGAGCGGATTTGAACAGCTTTGCTGGCCCGAAGGGCGCAAGGCAGGATGCCTGGAGTAAAATCCCTTGTGAAACAAATCTCTACGCGATTATCGCGCAAATTCATGAAATATCCGGGTTAAAACCAAAACAGTCGAGAACGAACGTTATGACACCACAAGAACAGAAGCTAATACAAGGGGTAGCTCAACGCCTTCGCAATGCAAAGCTGACCGAAAAAGATGCGGCAGCTGAGGATCTCATCAATAATGAAATAGGCGCGCAACCGGATTCGACATATGTGCTGACGCAAGCGGTTATCCTCCAGGAGCATGCCCTGAAACAGGCCCAGTCTAAGATTGAGGGTCTGCAGAAACGCGTCGAACAGGCCCGTCAACCTAGGACCGAAAAGTCTGCCGGCTCCAGTTTCCTAGGTGGTATGTTTGGTGGCGGTGATCGTCAGCGATCTGCTTCTCCGGCACCTCGGCCCCCAGCCGGAACCGGCCGGAGGGGTCCTTGGGGAGGGCCTGCCGCTACAGCGCAAGGACAAGCTGCCGGTGCTGCGGGTGGGGGTTTTGGGAGTTTCATGAAAAGTGCGGCCGCCATGGCGGTGGGTGTTGCAGGTGGCCATCTATTGGCCGGCGCACTCCAGGACATGTTCTCAGATGAAGAGGGCAATGCTGAACAGGTCGCCGAGGAGGTGCCTGCCGATGATGGCGAGTCCGATTTTGAGGAACCCCTGGCGGAGACTGAAGAGTTCGATCAAGAGTTCCAAGACCCTGAAATAGTCGATGATAGCGAGGCCGAATCAGATTTCGACTTCGGAGGTGATGACGTTGGCGGAGATGATTGGGGTTAAGATATCTTGTTATGAGTCATAATACTTGGCTGCATCGCTTGGTGCGCGTGGGTGTTATGCCTTTGGTCAATACCCCCGTTACGCCCAATCAGATCACCACCCTGCGTTTGCTTACGGGTGTTGCCTGTGCTGTTCGCAGTGGGCCCGGCATGGCATTTGTGTGCGGCTTTGTTGTGTGTCGTATCCATGTTGTTAGACCGGGCCGATGGCATTCTGGCACGCATCACAGGCAAAACTTCGCCATGGGGTCACCGCTATGATCTGTTTAGCGACGGCCTTAGCAATGTGCTTGTGTTTATCGGTATCGGAGTGGGTTTGCGAGATGGTGCGTTGGGTTTGTGGTCTATCCCCATGGGGTTGTTGGCAGGTCTTGCCGTGGGAATGATTCTCTGGTTAGTACTTAAGGTGGAGCGCCTTGAAGGGCAACGGGCAGCGGAACTAGGCAATTTCTCAGGTTTCGATCCGGACGATGCCATGCTGGTGGTGCCGCTGATGGTCATCCTGGGTTGGGCCAAGGCCTTATTCATTGTGGCGGCCATCGGGGCACCGGTATTTGCAATCTTTATGGGCTGGCATTTCAGGTCGAAGCTACGCACACCAACACAGGAGGGATAGCTTAAAACCTAAATCTTGCATGTGATCGTGCTCATAGCGTGTCCGTGCACGGTAGGTTGCACCCAAGCACAACAATAGTTCCATTTTTAGGACAGTAGAAGGGTTTATTTAGCCAAATATTTGGCGTTACACCCAAGCATAACAATAGTTCTATTTTTAGGTCCATTACCGACATTTCCCTGTTTCGCAGTTCCATGCGGTCTTAAATTCGCTCTACTAATCAATATATTACGTTTTGTAAGTGCGATCACTCACAGAATCTAGGTAACTATCGCCGTAGTTGAACTTGTTGGTGTCGTATTTTGTATACAATCCAGGCTTGTTGTTTTTTGTTGTTGAGTGTGGTAAATATGTTAGCGTCATTTTGGGTATGGTTATTGCAGTGACTGAAGTTTCACCGTTTCTAGGGGGGGTAGCCAGGCATGTAGGGGCATTTTTTAATGGGTTTGCCCCATTTCACGCAAATCCCATCAATATTCCCCAGCCCCAAGTCATGGAGCTGCCAACCTTAATATAAATGGTGAAACTTCAGGTTAGAATTCTTAGCGTTTAATAG
>JAAEPA010000332.1 GCA_024222475.1 Gammaproteobacteria bacterium
GCGTTGATAACCGGCATGATCTGTCTACGCACCAGGGGTGTTTACTTCATCATGATCACCATGGCATTTGCCCAGATGGTATTTTACCTGTTTGTTTCACTGGAGACTTATGGCGGTGATGATGGGCTGGTCATCGACACCCGCTCGGAATTTCCGTTGATCAATCTCGATGATCCGTTGCAGATGTACCTGTTTTGCTACGTCTCACTTGTTGCCGCGCTGCTGATAGTCCGTACAATCATTCGTTCGCGCTTCGGTGTGGTTTTGCGAGGGGCCAAGGACAACAACGAGCGCGTGGTCACGCTTGGTTACAACACTTATCTCTACCGGCTTACCGCCTATGTGATTTCCGGCGCCATATGTGGATATGCGGGTGCGCTGCTTGGAAACTTCACCACGTTCATCTCTCCCGAGATGATGGATTGGACGCGTTCGGGCGAATTGATGTTCATGGTGATCCTCGGCGGCGCCGGCACCACCTTGGGACCGGTGCGGGGATCAGTGATATTCATTCTGGTTGAGGAAGTTTTGTCGCACTTCACCATCTATTGGCACCTGCCGTTCGGGATCATGTTGATCGCAATCGTGCTGTTCGTGCGCGGCGGTGTGATGGGTCTTGTTTCAGGCAAGGCCAACTAGAGCCAGTTGATAAAAGGATTCGGTGTACGGGTATGGGCCAAAATCGTTCAGTTCTGGGAGCAATACCGCCGGCGGGGTCAACCATTTTCAAAGTTCGGCGCCGCCGAATTGGTCAGTTTTGGTCATGTCCGTTCCGGGCGCGGCGGATTTCCTCCCTTGATGCGTTGAAACCCCTGTATGAACCGCGATCGTTTCAACCTGGTCTCTTGCGCCCCGGACGCCCTTGCGCGTGGCTAACGGTTTTCACACCGCATCGCCCCACGCTCCTGGCCGGAATACACTATGCCGGTGTTCAAAAGATTCCATTTCAACTGAATACGCTCTAGCATGCCGGCTCTGTTGGAAATCTCCGGACTTCGAAAGACCTTTGGTGGCGTTAACGCAACCGACAATGTCGATCTAAGCGTTTCGAAAGGCGAATTGCACGCCATCATAGGTCCCAATGGAGCAGGAAAGACGACATTGATTTCCCAGCTTTGCGGTGTGCTCAAGCCAGATGGCGGATCGATATTCTTTAACGGTACAAATGTCACCGCGACACCC
>JAAEPA010000333.1 GCA_024222475.1 Gammaproteobacteria bacterium
GCCTCCATCGCCGACCGGAAATCTGGGTAGTGCTGTTCGATAATCTGATAGAGAAGGGTCTTTTCCGGCCGGTGGCGTTTGTATCCCGGCGCGATATCCCCTTCGGCTGTCCTTGCCGAGAACATGATGCAATCCTTTGCAGTTCAATTCTGTTGTTACTATTACGTCAGTTCTGGAAAGAACAGGGGTGTCCCCCGAAGTAGAGCCATTCTTAAGTAGGTCAAGAATCTATTAAGGTAGCATACCTCTTGGGGGCAACAAAAAGCAAACATGCCCTGGAGGCACGATCGCTTGCGGAATTTAGTCGGTAGAAGGTTCAGCCAATGTCAATCCACCACCAAACCCCAGAATATCGTCTATAGTTAATTACATACCCTTGACAAAAGGGTAGCGTAGCTATTTTTTTAATGCCGTTAGAGGAGGTTCTATTATGGCTATAGCGATGACACTGCGGGAATATCTCGAACAGGAAAACGTACATTATCAAGTGCTCGCCCATTCATACACCCGCTGCAGCGCTCAAACCGCCCAGGCTGCCCACATCCCCGGCGATCAACTGGCAAAATCGGTATTGCTGGAGGACGAAGAAGGCTATCTCATGGCCGTTATTCCATCCACTCACAGGGTAGAAATAGGCAAATTGCACAAACAACTCAATCGCAACCTTGGACTGGCTACGGAACAGGAACTGGACATGTTGTTCGATGATTGCGAAATCGGCGCTGTCCCGCCCGTGGGGCAGGCCTATGGGATAGAGGTGATTGTCGATGACACTATGTGCCTGAATCCAGATGTATACTTTGAAGCCGGTGATCACACCGACCTTATTCACATCAGCGGTAAAGACTTTGGGACCTTGATGGCCAACGCCCAACGAGGTCACTTTAGCAAACACACCTAAGAGCGATCGTTATCATATCGGGCCGGTCAGTACCGGCCCACCGACTGTTAGCCCGGATATTTCATGAATTTGCGCGATGATCGCGTAGAGATTTATTTCCACAAGGCATTTTACGAAGGAGCGGCGTATCCACGATTACGGCCGACTGAGAAAAATTTCTTGTGGAAACGAGGATCAAGCGAGGGCGTGTGTAATTTGTGAAATATCCGGGCTGGATGCAAGCCGTAAAGGGAAGGGTAATTCCACATCGACTACTGTGTTGCTCCTCCGTCCACGTGGGAATAATTCTTGCTGCACTCAGCTCCAAGAAACATTCTTTTAACACCTCCTTTATGCTGTTAAATTTCAATCCATGAAAACCGTAGCAGAGAAAAGAAAGGCTGACACTATTGCCAATATTGTGGAATTACTGCATGCCCATCTCTCCAGCTCCTTGGCAGAGCCTGCGGCACGCTTTGCGCGACATTATTATGCCCGAGTTGCCCCCGAAGATCTCGCTGACTCGCCCATAGAGGATCTTTATGGTGCCGTTTTAGCCCATTGGAGCCTTGCCCGCCAACGCAACCCCGGACAGCCCCTGACCCGGATCTATAACCCGACCTTCGAGGAACACGGCTGGCGCTCACCTCACACCGTTGTGGAAGTCGTCTGTGACGACATGTCATTTCTGGTGGATTCCGTCAATATTTTGATGATGCGCCATGGAATCTCCGTACACCTGATTATTCATTCTGTCATGCCCTTCAAGCGCAATCGAAAAGGCCAGCTCCAGGATGTGTTGGAGGCGGGAGTAAAAGGTGGCGAAATTAGCAATGAGGCCGTACTTCACTACGAAATCAGCCAGCAAAGCACCAATACGCTAGCCGATCTCGAAACCGACCTACAAGAGGTGCTCGCCCAGGTGCGGGTGGTGGTGGAGGACTGGACTCCCATGCAGACGCGGCTTCGGGAAATCGTCTCCGAGATCGAGGACAAAAAACTACCCGTACCATCGGAAGAGCTTGCGGAAGGTCTAGATTTCTTGCACTGGGCGCAGCGGCACAATTTTACATTCATCGGTTTCCGAGCCTTCGATCTGCTGGAACAGGACGACCAGGATACCCTTCGTCTAGTCCCCGATTCAGGGCTGGGCATATTCCATGCCAGCTCCGCCGACCATATCAGCCACATCCCCGAGCACCTTAGGGGCATGGCACGCTCTGCGCAGCTACTGATTCTTACCAAATCCACAATGCTCTCACAGGTACACCGACCGGCATATCTGGATTATCTTGGGATCAAACGCTTCGATGATCAGGGGCAAGTCATCGGAGAATGGCGATTTCAGGGTCTCTATTCTTCAATAGCCTATGATACTCGCCCCTGCGAGATTCCAGTATTGAGACGCAAGGTTGCCAAGGCTCTCAAACGCGCGGCCTTCCTGCCCACCGGCCATGCAGGCAAGGCGCTTCAACATATTTTGGATAATCTGCCCCGCGATGAACTGTTTCAGGCTGACGATGATGAACTCTTCCACACCGCCATGGGCATCCTGCATCTGCAGGATCACCAACGGTTGAAGATCTTCGTTCGCCGCGATGCCTATGAGCGTTTCATGAGTGTGCTGGTGTTCAGTCCACGTGAACGCTATACCACCGAGTTGCGGCTGCGCATGCAGAACATCCTCGTGGAGGCCTTCAACGGTCGAAACCCTGAATTCGATGTCCAGTTTAGCGAATCGGTGTTGGCAAGGGTGAACTTTATCATCCACACCACCCCTGGGACTCTGCCCGATTATGACGTTGCCGATATCGAGGCTCGAATGATTGAGGCCCTATTATCCTGGGAGGATAAGCTTCGCAATGAACTGCATGAACAGTTCGGTGAAGGAAAGGGCAATCGGCTTGTTCAGCACTATACCAAGGCCTTTCCAGCAGCCTACCGAGATGATTATTCAGCCCGCACCGCCGCCCAGGACGTCAAACACCTAGCGTCTCTGAGCGATGAAAAACCTCTGTCCATGCACCTGTATCGACCTCCGGGGGCCCCTGGAGAATTACTACGATTCAAAGTGTTCGGCCGCCACCGGCCCGTAGCACTATCCGATATCCTGCCGATGCTGGAAAAAATGGGATTGCGAGTATTGGCCGCTCGGCCCTATGTGATCGAACCCCATGAAGGCATCTCATTCTGGATTATCAACTTCGAAATGACCGCCGCTTACGATATCCGGGGTGAGGTGCTGCGGGTCAAGGATATCTTTCAGGATGCCTTCGCCAAGATCTGCCAAGGAACGATCGAAAACGACGGCTTCAATCGTCTGGTACTCGCGGCAAGGGCTCCTTGGCGGGAGGTGGTCGTACTGCGCGCCATTTGTAAATACCTGTTGCAGACCCGGGTCCCCTTCAGCCAGACCTATATGGAACAAACCCTGACCGAAAATCCGGCCATCGCCCGCATGCTGTTCAAACTGTTCGAGGCGCGCCTTGATCCGCAACTTAAGAGTAACAGGCAAGCCTTGACCCTGCGGCTGCAAGAAAAGATAGAACAGGCTATTGACGGTATCGACAGCCTGGATGAGGACCGCATTCTGCGCCTCTATCTGGCCACCATCATAGCCATGCTGCGTACTAATTATTATCAACCGGCGAAGGATCAGTCTAGCAAGGACTATCTGTCGTTCAAACTCGATCCCGGCCAGTTACCTGAGTTGCCCCTGCCGCGCCCACGCTATGAAATCTTCGTCTATTCAACCCGGATGGAGGGTATTCATCTACGTGGTGGCAAGGTCGCCCGCGGAGGATTGCGCTGGTCAGACCGCCGGGAAGATTTTCGCACTGAAATCCTGGGCCTGATGAAGGCACAGATGACCAAAAATGCGGTCATCGTGCCGGTGGGAGCCAAGGGTGGATTCGTAACCAAGCAGTTACCTGTCAGCGCCGAGCGTGACGACATTCAACAGGAAGTTATCAGCTGCTACCGGACCTTCATCCGGGGATTACTGGATATTACGGATAATATCAAAGACACCAAGATACTGTCGCCAAGGCATGTTGTTCGCCATGATGGCAACGACCCCTATCTAGTCGTTGCAGCTGATAAGGGTACCGCCAGCTTTTCCGACATCGCCAACGAGATTGCGGCGGAATACGACTTCTGGCTGGGAGATGCCTTTGCCTCCGGAGGAACTAACGGCTATGACCATAAAAAAATGGGCATCACGGCACGTGGAGCCTGGGAATCGGTCAAGCGACATTTCCGGGAGCTGGGCATCAATGTACAAAACACCCCGTTCACCACGGTGGCCATCGGTGATATGTCAGGCGATGTGTTTGGCAACGGGATGCTGCAGTCCAAACATATTCGGTTGATTGCGGCCTTCAACCATCAGCACATCTTTTTAGATCCCTCACCCGACCCTGCCGGCGCCTACCGCGAGCGCGAACGTCTGTTTAAACTACCGAGGTCTTCATGGAGTGATTACAATCCGGAAAAACTGTCAAAAGGCGCAGGTATTTATTCGCGCAATATCAAATCCGTGCCCCTGAGTCCAGAGGCGCGCAAGACCCTGGGCCTCAAGGCGAAACGACTCGCCCCCAATGCACTCATTCAAGCTATTTTATGCGCCCCGGTAGACCTGCTTTGGAACGGGGGTATCGGCACCTATGTCAAAGCCTCCAGCGAAACCCATGTCGATGCCGGTGATCGAACCAACGACAATGTTCGAATCGATGCCCGCGATCTCAGATGTCGAGTCATCGGTGAAGGTGGCAATCTAGGGCTGACCCAGCGGGCGCGTATTGAGTTTGCCGGTCGCGACGGCCTACTGTTCACCGATGCCATAGACAACTCGGGCGGAGTAGATTGTTCCGACCACGAGGTCAACATCAAGATACTGCTCAACCGAATCGTCGCCAATGGCGACATGACGATGAAGCAACGCAACCGCTTGCTGGCAAAGATGACCGATGAGGTGGCGGAGCTGGTATTACGCGACAATTATCTACAAACCCAGGCCATCAGCGTGGCCGCCAGTCAGAGCGGTTATCTACTGAGCGATCATATCCGACTCATATCCTTGCTGGAAAAAGAAGACCGCCTGGAACGTGAACTCGAGGCCCTGCCTCTCGATGAAGAATTGGCTGACCGGGAAAACGCCAATACCGGCCTGACTCGACCCGAGATCGCCGTATTACTGGCCTACAGCAAGATCAGGCTGTATGAGGAGCTGCTGGCCTCGGACATTCACCAAGACGCCTATCTTACGGGTGAGGTGAAACGTTATTTCCCCGCCTCCCTGCAGGAACGCTTTGCCACCCAGTTAGTGGACCATTCTCTATACCGTGAGATCACGGCCACCCATAACACCAATAGCATTGTCAACCGCATGGGGTGCACCTATTGTGCCCGCATTCAAGAAGACCTTGGGTCCGGAGCAGCCGATATTGCTCGCGCCTACACCATAGCCCGAGAGATCTTCAAAGTGAAATCCCTCTGGGATGCGATCGAGGCGCTGGACAACAATACGGCAACCCAGATCCAGGTGGAAATGATTGCCGAGACCCGGCGCCGACTGGACCGCGCCACCCGCTGGCTGTTACGCAACCGACCCAAACCATTGGACATCGCCGCCACCATTGAACAGTTCGATGATAAGGTCCAGGCCATCAGCGGACACTTGCATGAGCTGCTCCGAGGTGAGACCAAAACCAAATTTGAAACCCGTATAGAGAATCTCAAAAGGGTCTTAGTCCCACCCGAACTGGCTCAATCCATCGCGGAACTTGACCCTCTGCTCTCGGTACTGGACATCGGCGAAGTGGCCCGCCAGGTCAACATGGATATCGCCCAGGTTGCACAAAACCACTACGAAATCGATCTGGTCCTGGATCTGCACTGGGTGCATGACCACATTGAGCAATTGCCCAGACAGAATCACTGGCACCGCAGCATGCGAGGACTTTTACGAGATGACCTCAGCCGAGCTCACCGCGCCCTAACCGCCCAGATCCTATCTCAAAAATCCAAAACGACCAAAGCCGAAACACGCATCAAGACCTGGCTGGAGGAAAATCAGTATAAGATCGCGCGATATCTGGATGTCATTGCCGAACTCAGAACCGCCACCAAGGTCGACATGGCGATGCTACTGGTGGCAGTGCGCGAACTGCGTAATTTGGCAAATAACGCAGCTGCGGGTCAGGGGTGAAAAGACTGATGTGGGGTAGTATTATCGTATCGCTGGAGGACTAAAGCTTTACACTCCACTCCACTCCACTGAGCCAAGAACCTTGCGCTCAATGCCCTGTAAAGACTCTTTTGTATCGCCTAGGATGGCCATACTTCCATGAGGGATGGGCAGGATATGACCCTTGAAGCGGGTGTCTTCGATGAC
>JAAEPA010000334.1 GCA_024222475.1 Gammaproteobacteria bacterium
GACGACAACTTGCCCTGGGCAGCATTCACGTAATGCAGGGAAAATCGCCCGAGAGCGGGGGAATCGACCAAGGGAACGTCCCTTATGTCATGCAGAACAGTATCCGTATCACATAAGACCTGTAAAATGTTTATCTGTATCGGATCGTTGTCGTCATCGGGATCAAGCTGGGGATAGATGCAATCCCAGTATTTTTGAAGCAGGCCGGTCAAAAGATTCAACCCGTGTTGCAGACCTCCTAAACCATTGAAATGCAATAATGCACGGATCAGGTGTATCGCTACTCGCAGATCTTTGGTGCGTGAAAACAATTCAAGAGCCGAGTCTCTTACCGACTTCCAATCCGGCGGCACGGCAGCCTCGACCTCTTGTTTGCCCATGTAACGTGCAGACCTGCCTTCGGCGGCCTGTTCCATATCCCTGAACACCGGATCATATTCAAGATCCGGCCCGCAAGGTGGGTCTGGTGAAACCTCCTGCATCAGGGTTTCGATATCTATGACGCTCATGAGTTAGGTTATTTTGTTATTTAATATCATAGGAACCACGGAATCCGATCATTCTGCCGCAGAATGATCGGTCCCTCCTTAATCATGGCACTCCTTCAACCCCCATCGACGCCACTCGCCATTGAGCATCGCGGCAAATCCTTGTATGGGTGGAAGCCCTTCACAGAGCAGCAGACTCGGTTCGACAAATTCCGCACCATCACTCCACCAAAGACTGTACGCTGACGTGCGGCCGCTAATCAACAGGTGCAATAGCAAAGGATAGCCATGACTCACCGCGGTTACTGATTCCAGCCGAATGCGCCATGTATTATTAGAGAGTAAAGTGCCCGTGTAATGCTCATGATCTGAACCCTGCATATCGGCATCGGCATCGGCAAAGAACGTCGGTAAGTCCATTACTCGACTATCAAATGTCTCAAGGCTCAGTTGCTGATCCTCCAACATCGAGAGCATCACCTCTTCCGCCTGATCAAACCAGTCGTCCAACTTGTTTTCTTTCACCAACAAGCTGAATAGATTGCCTCCAACAGGCACAGACTTTGCCAAAGTGAGTGGAAAATGGCGTCCCACTTTATCCACGCTCGGCATCAATATACCTAACCATAGCTGAGAGTCGCAGATCCCCGGGGCCAACACAAATCGCCACATTGGACTGATCAGATAACTCTTTTGCCAATCCTCCGCAAGCTGGTTTCGACTCGCGGTTAGCGCCGCTTGAAGCCACCTATCCCATGGATCGATAAAACGACGCGGCAGACGGCGAGAAACAAAGTCACCCACGATAGGAACCTTTCCGTAATAACCCAGTGTGCTGGATTCACTCATGCAATCCACTGCTTTACATATTTGCCGGGCAACGGAATTTGTGCATTTCCGTCATGAGAAACGGATTGATAACGCTGCTCGCACGGATCTCGTATTTAACCTGACGTCTGTCCACCTCGAAGGTGACTCTCAAACGATCCGAGGTCAGCGTCTCCAGCATGGCGCGATCCAAAATCCGGAACCAGGCCCAAGGCCCTTCGGCATAATCACTGTGTCGAACACCGTTGCGATCCTCAATTTCAATCTTTACTCTATTCGAACCGCTTGGATCAGGCCATTGCGCGTTTTTAATCCGCGGAGGTCCATGACGATATTCAAACCTCTGCTCACCCAGATCAAGGGTAAAACGAGACGCTAGTTTATCGAGATATTTAGGTTTCAGCGAAAAGTTCACCGAAAGGCTTTGATCCCCTTGTTGGAAAAAGGTATCCCGTATCAATCGTGCCCGCTGAAACTGCCGCAGCATAGCGTTTGAGAAGCCAAGCGAAACCCCTTGATTAGCACGCCAACGCCAGACTCGGTGTGATTTATCTACGAAGGGCTCGAGATGCTTGTTAAAAAACTTATCCATGATGCCGCCATGACCAAAGAATCTCCCAAAATCTTGAATCGTTGCCTCCAAGGAACTGTTTTTGACCAGTGGGTAGCGTCCTCCTACCATCCTGTTACATTGATATACGATTTCTGAGTTCAACAATTCATTCAGCTCCGCACGCACACCACCTGCGGTTAAGATGCGGTTGTAACTGGCGAGCTGCTTCATCCATCTTTGCACGGGTTGCGGCTGCTGTAATGCCTCGCGCTGCAAACGCCGAGAAATATCAGTGCCGGTAGTGAGTTTTTGCAATGCCCCCCCGCCACCCTGACCTCCGCGCATCGCGCCAAAGACGCCGTATAACTCCGTTATTAGCCCGATCACGCGGTTAATCGGAGGGGGATTGCCTTCCTGAGCCCGAACCAGCCGATTCAGTTTTTCGAAATGAGCTTCTACCCGACTTCCTGGCAGCTTAATCTTGGGTATAGGTGTTACTGGTTCAGTTTCGCCCCACAGCGCTGCGAGCCGATCCCGAACTTTACCAACCTTTTTATCGAACTTGTCTTGAGCCTCCTTGGCTCCCCCTGGAAGCCGCGTCAGTGATGTATTGTAATCAACGGCTCGCAGCAGAGCAATCATGGGCGAAGATGGACTGGAGAGAATGTCCAATACCTTGATGGCCTGGCTATAGTTGTGAAACCGCACAATGTTTATATCTTCCAGAATACTATCCCAAGCCTTGATGTATTGTTGGTAATAGATGTTCGCTAGTTTTCCGTCGAGCTTATTCAATACCTCAGAGCTGACTTCATCTCGGTCAATGTCGAGTACCCAACGCTCCTCTCTGATCTCAGAAATCAAAGATGTGCTTTTTTTCAAATAGATATTATAAAATCCTCGGTAGGTAAAGATGCTGGGAATATCTTGGGCTAGAGCTCTACCGTTAGCTCGCACAAACACCTGCTTACCGAGTGGACCAACGACCTCAGAAAGCTGAAATGGCATCTCACTGGAGACTTTGCTCTCCCTCTTGAAACGCTGCCAAACAAATTTTTCCAATGATACCTGTCTCAGTCGCGCCCGAATCAACCTGATCAGATCTTGATCCAGTTGGATCGGCTTAGCGCCGGAGATCAAGAGGTCATCAAGATGTACCTGTAATCGTTGCTGCATCCATGGATTAGTTGTAAAACGTTTTTTCCAATCCAAGCCTGTCCAGACACTGACTTGATCCCTGTTCAAGCGATCAAAATCACTTAGCATGAGATAGGTTTTGAAGGTTTCATATTGTAGCTCCAGATCGTTCTCGCGATAGCGTAGTCGTTGCTCAATACTGCGAGCGATAAGTGGCAACAATATGGCGTTCATCTCTCTGACATAGGCATCATTTGCGGCCTTTCCCAGCGCCTGTCCTTGATACAGACCCAATCTCATATGGTATGGAATCCCCGCTGCATGCTCACGCGAAAGACGAGTTGTTTCCCGCAATGTATCAAGACGTTGTACGACTTCGGAATAGCCGAGCTTGTCTCGGGTAGGTCTTGCCGTTAATTCGCGATACTCGTCGACTTTAATTCCAATCTCATCGACATAGTCCTTATTTGTTAAATAACTGGCGGACCAAGCGCCCATAGCGACCAGCGTAACCAGTATCACTGTCGCGTAGGCTCCTCTTTGCAGCCACGCGCGCTGTAGCTCGAAGCGTCGATTGCCACCCGCTATTTCCGCTTCGGGGAATATGACATCCCTCAACAGCTTAGTGATAAAATAGCTGCGACCCGGACCACGGAAGGTCGGCAAGACCTGTTGATTAAGCCCAAAACCGCGTGCCAACACCCCCATGAGGCGGTCTATGGGCGTACCCTCCTGAGTCCCACTGGTAAAATAGACACCGCGTAGCAAAGGCGACTCTGCGTAGTGGCTGGGTCGAAAGATATCGGCCAACAACCGATCTAGGACATCTTTTAGGATTGCCATCTGCTGGGGGAACCCAAAAACCAGGGCACGCCGACGTACATCTCGTTCCTGATTCAGATGCCACAGAAGTCGGTCATCAAGACGCTGCATGAGACTGTCATACTCATCTGCGAATCCGTTTATCACCGTGCCTTGCTGAACATCCTCATCCAAGGGGAAAGTGATTCCCCATACCTGAAGACGCGCTTCGTGCCCAAGATCATCGAAGAATTCAGTAAATCCAGAGATGAGATCGCACTTGGTCATCAGCACATAAACGGGAAAGCGAATGCCAAAGTGCTGATAAAGCTCCTGGATACGTTGTTTTATAGCCTTAACATGGAGGCTGCGCTCCTGCTCGTTCTGCAACAGTAAATCAGCGATACTGATAGCAACGAGCACCCCATTGATAGGCCGACGTTGACGATGCTTTTTCAACAAGTCAAGGAAACCGACCCATGCCGCGCTATCGACCTCGGCATGACTGTCCTGGGTAACCCAACGTCCTGCAGTGTCCAACAATACGGCCTCATCCGTGAACCACCAATTACAGTTGCGGGTTCCACCTACTCCTTGCAATTCATCTACACCAAAATGATCTGCAAGGGGAAAATTCAGGTCCGAATTCAAAAGTGCAGTCGTTTTACCACTCCCCGGCGGACCGATGATGAGGTACCAGGGCAGCTCATACAGGTTTACCGCGTCCTTAGTGCCACGGGATTTTTTAAGCATCTCCACGGCCTGTTCGAAACGTTCCCTGAGGACGGTCACTTCCTCTTCCGATTGATTCAATGCGGGGGCCACCGGAGCCGATGCTATTAGGCCGTCCATGATTCGGTTACTGGCGTTCTTTGCCTTTAACTGCCTTAGCAGGTTATTGAAGCCCCATAACAATACAAGTCCCAGGATAGCGACCAGCCGATTGACCTCCCCGGCCAGGAACCGATGATCAGCAAACTCGAAGTAGGGTCCGGCAAACCATATCAGCATAGCTAAGGCAATCACCCCAAATAATGAGATAAGCCATCGCTGTTTAAAGAAGCCGATAATTCTCTTCATCTTTCTTAATGCTGAAAAACAATGTGTGTGTTGCGAATCAGGCCGACGCGGAAATTATCGAGATCTCCACTCTGCGGTTGCGTGCCCGGTTGGCGGAGCTGTCGTTTGGCACCAAGGGCTCGGTATCGGCTCGGCCTTCGGGAACGAGACGTTTGGAGGAGCCAAGTTGCTGCGCTAATAGTCGTACTACTGCCTCTGCACGCGCCCTGGATAGATCCCAATTAGAGGTATAATGCATTGAGCTTATAGGTATGTTATCGGTGTGACCAGTGACCACTATCTGTCCAGGCACATTGCTCAGAGCATCTGCAATGCGGTTAAGCAGAGCATGATGTCTGCTACTCACCTCGGCACTTCCTGAGCGAAACAACCCGTCACCACGCAGACGAATAACGGCGCCATGTGCATGCTTGAAGATATCGATGAGACCATCATTGAGTTCCAGGCTCAACAATTCCCGCAGACTGGGTATCGGTATCGGTGCTTGCGATGGAGAATAAATCTGCGCAGCTTTTGCCGGTGAGTTCACTTCTCGAGCGATTTGATTGAAAGCCATATACACTGGATCGGTAGCGCTATTGAGGCTCACCCTTAGGCTGATAAACATAACCACCAGAATCGCCGCCGTTACCGAGGCGAACACCCATAATGGAACATAACGCACCACCGGGTTGCTCCTGTCCTGCACCCCACGCCAATGAGGTGACAGGTCTTGTTCGAACTCTCCGAGGTGCATGCGCAGGGTCCGATATAGGTTTTCTTTGATCTGGTCCAGTTTTTGATGGCCCCCTGTTTCTGCCCCATATTTGCCTTCAAAGCCCAGCGATAGGCAGATAAACAGTAATTCAAGGAGATCATGGTGGTGGGCGGATTCCTGACTGGCCTGATCCAGTAGCTGAAAGAACTTTTCGCCTCCCCAAGACTCATTATGAAACTGGATAAGTAGACTCTGTTTGCTCCAAGCGCTTTCACTTCCCCAAGGCGTTCGCAGCACAGTCTCATCGAGAAAGGCACACAGGGCATAGTGAGCGGCCTTCAGATCTCTATTATCTACTCCCCTGCCATGCAGCGATTCGTTGAACGCCTTCAATTGATCCATGACATGGCCTTTCAACCCTTCAATACCGGGAAAGGATATGGATTCACGCAACTGGCTCACTAATGACAGAAGGACGCTGGCACTACTGACGAGCGGATTGGATCTAAATGCCTCTCCCCCTCCAGCGAGCCCGGCCCACTTGATGTCCGTATGAGCACCTTTTTCCGCTGTTTCCCGAGCAGAGCTACGCTGAGCTTGATCCGTCCTGAGGTGGCGTCTACCCGGTGTCGGAACGAATACCGTTCTGCTTTCGGATGAACCAAAAAGGGGGTCATCAGGGCTCATTGCACTTACTCTTCAATCGCCCACAACTCCATTTCTATGTCGGGGAATTCACCGCCGATATGCAAGCCAAAACCGGCTGAATTGGTAAGTAATTTCCAATATCTTCCTGTCCTGTCCAGCTCAAAATAGACATATCCGGAGTGGAACGGGATCTGTCGAGGTGCGACTGCCAGCGGCTGCAGATGAATTCCGGGTAACGCGCGCATGACAAGCTCACGAATCCGCTCCACTGGTCCGACCTTAACCTGTGCTGGAAAACGTTTTCGTACCTCTTCCGTGGTCATCGCAGCGTTTACAGCAAGAATAAAATTGGCTCGATCAAGCAAACCTCGATCGGCGATGGTTGCTTTATACATGCCGGCTTTTTTTACATATTCCAGCTCAATGGGATGAACCACTTCCACAGGGCCTCGACCCAAGTACTGACGCAACTCGGTCAATGCTGGCTCAAATGTACTCTCTAGATCATCGTGACGATAGGCAGGGAAAGAAGGTGGTCGTCTTGTCGAACTGGCAAAGGTGGCCAACTCTCCGGTGATCTCCAATATCAACCGGTAGAGCATCACCGGATGCAGGCCTTCGGCCTCCGCCAGATGTGCCGCCACAGGTTCATATCGGTTGATTACCTGCAACCAAAGAAAACTTGCAACTTCGGCAACCCCTCCGCGTCCCGACTCAGAAACCCGCCCTGCTAGGGCATCCCCTCTCTGGTGTAAAACACCGTGAAGTTCTTTCAGAAATCCGGATAGGCGCGGGCTCACCCTGGTATCCAGCATTGGCGGAAGATAGTGATCATCCAGTTTCACTGTTTCATCCGTGTGCACCTCCGCAACCCTCCCTACTCCCATACAGGTATACCCTTGCTTTTGTTCCCGATCGAGTAAGAGACTCAGCCTCATCTTGCCAACCTGCACCGGTGCCACGTTTTCGGATCCGGCATTAGTATCGCGGGCGTCATAGTCGTGCAGATGATAGCGCGCCAACAGTTTAGGATCGCGACTGTTATCGCACTCGGCGACACCCACCCGTCGCGCAGGAATAGCGAGATAGACGACCATGTCTCTCACCCCACTCTCGATGTCCAAGGGCAACGGGGGACTATCGTCATCGGGTATATTGAAGGGAGTGCCATCTGGAAACACACCACTTGCAGAGCTTATGCTTAATTTTCCCAGCCTCAGCAACTGACGATCGACCTGCAGATGACCGAATCCCCATGGGTAACTCTGTAGGTAGACGCAACGCTGCTCAACATAGCTTTCCACATAGCGAGTGTGTTGCTGAAAGTGCTGCGGTTGCATAAACATGCCCTCGGACCAGATCACCTTATTATTCCATGACATCGCCTCTCCAGAAGATCATAGAGTTTGTAATAGTCGTTCTCATAGCCAGCCTATACTGATCGAACCGCAGCTTCTTATTTTTGAGAAATCACTTATACCCGCGTCGCTAAGCAAACCAATAACGTATAATCTTTGGTTCTGGTTATATTCAGACCTTAACTTTGATTTTGTAGGGTGTTTCTATGTCAATATACTGTATGGCACAAGAACTTTATTGATCATGCTCAAATCTGGATCATCTTAGAAATATTTATAGGTGTTTTTATTTGTTATCCGTAGGATTCATACGGCTGGCGCGTAACCGTTCAACCTGCTCCTCATAGGCCCGTACAAATGCCTCACCAAATAAGCTCTGAAAGCTCATATCCGTATCCTGAGTTAATTCGCGATAATAGCAGACATATGATTTCCAGTACCTGGTCCGCCTATTAAGCGCCTTTGAGAACGTCAATCTCAATGCCCTATCGAACTCCTCTTCGAGCGCCTTGGGACCAAAACGCGTAATCAGGGTAACAAATGCCTCTCGCATTCCGGCCAGCGTCGCTATTTGGTGCTCCTCCAAGTCTCGAATAGCATCATTGACCGCCTGCCGGGGTGGCAAAAACCCAGCCCCCCTTTTTATCAAAAGATACTGGAGTGCATCATCGACATCCATGGCGAACTTTAGCGGATTGTTCTCCATGGGTTGGATCGTTGTCATGGAAATACGAAATTCGTTCTTTATACTGGCCCTGGCCATTAGTATTTGCATTAGCCCTTGGATACACTCTCGGAAGATTTTTCCCACCAGTTCCATAAACTCTTCCGGTGGAACTAACGGCTGAGTCGCCTCATTCAACTCCATACCACGGAACAAGGCCCTTAGCAGATCCTGCTCCCGGATCGGGTAATTAAGATGTTGTTCCTTATGTTGAGTGGGTTCTAATTCGATATGCTCTCTATCCATGGCCGAATCCTGCGCCTCTTCACACCGCTGCACACCTGCTTTCTGGGCATTAACAATCCCTGTCATATACCAGTTCTCGGGGATTTCCTCTGCCTTAGTCTTAGGTGGTTTTATGTAGTCCTCCAGCGCTGCTGCGTGATCTGGTTGCGCACCTTGCTCCTTCTCAGGGAATTCAGGGCCGGCCTCTCCTGCCAAGGTCAGCTCAAAGGCACTCGACTCCTGATCGTGTACCTGAATATCTTCAAACAGATCATACGGAGGTAGATCAGAATTTTCCGATTGCTGCATTTCTCCTTGTTTAACCGGCTCCACTTCTATTACGTAGTCTTTGATTGAGAACTGAACCCCTTCACTCAGTTTGATCTCGTTGCCCTTGCCAACCCTGTGCTCTCCATCGTCATAGTAAAAAACCCCGTTCATACTCGTGTCCTGAAGGTAGAAGGCCCCCTCTTTGTAGAGAATCTTTGCATGATAGCTGGAGATGATTCGATCCGGATCTGGAAGCACCCAATCATTTTTCAATGCACGACCTATCGTACCGCCTGACGTGTCAAAAACCTTCCGGCTATCGGAACCCATGGTCTCCCGTGGTCCACTTGTAATCTCTAATATCAATTCCATCTCAATACACTCTCTATACCCGAAAACCCATCCCTCTTGGGTATATTAATGTAACATTAACGAACAGCGACCTAAAAAATAAGTCGATAATTTGACCTTCTCGTTGGTAATGGCCGAGACAAATAGCATTCGTAATACATTGCCATTGGGCTTTAAGCTCCTCTGGTATGAAATAGTAGCCCTGTTAGGCCAGGGTAGCTTTGGGGTCACTTATCTTGCCTTCGATACCAACCTGCAACTCAAAGTCGCCATTAAAGAATACATGCCACTGGAGTTTGCTGCCCGCGACCATGCCGACAGCACCATACATCCTCTGACAAGCAAACAAGAAGAGATCTATAGCTGGGGTCTAGACCGATTCATGGCCGAGGCTCAGACACTTGCCCGCTTCAAACACCCTAATATCGTCAAGGTGTACACGGTCTTTGAGGAGAATAACACTGCCTATATGGTCATGGAATACGAGCAGGGTGAGGAACTGTCTCAGAGTTTCAAGCGTGGGGAGCTGACCAGTGAATCGGAATTGCTGGAAATTATCCTGCCCCTCTTAGAGGGTCTTGAATTGATGCACACAGCACACGTCATCCACCGTGATATCAAACCAGCCAACATCTACATTCGCGAAGACCGCACGCCAGTACTGATAGATTTTGGCTCCGCCAGGCAAGCTTTGGGCAATAAAACTCGAGCCCTGACCAGCCTCGTGACCCCCGGATTTGCTCCCTATGAACAATATTACGAAAGTGAGGAATATCAAGGCCCGTGGAGTGACATCTATGCCCTAGGGGCTACGACCTATCGGGCCATCACCGGTCATCCCCCAACCGATGCGCTCGTGCGTGGGCGATCCCTGTTAGTGAATACACAAGACCAGTTAACAGCTGCCGTCGTTGCCGGTGCCGGCCGGTATAGCTCTCATTTTCTGGCAGCGATAGACCAGGCGTTGATGTTCAAGGAGTCAGACCGCCCCCAAAGCGCCAAGGAATTCAGACAAATGCTCCTTGGTGAAATTGCCGTTACCCGTCATGTGGACGCAGAGGGAAAGGAACAAAAAGACCGGAGCCCGCAACTTAGCCCCACTGAAGAACCAATCTCCATTCAACCAACGCGCATTCAGAGGCCTCAACATACGACAACAAGCTCCAGACCGAAAATCCTACTCATTGCCGGCATCATTCTAGGCGTCATCGCCGTCGCCTCGGCAGGAATTTACACCTATCTCAACCCCGATATTTTGAGGGAAGTCATCCAGAAACTGGGCACGCAAGAATCAAAAAAGGAGAATACTCTGGTAACACAAGCTTATGAGAGTATTGGCAAGGTCGATTGGCGCATCACTATAGAAAATTTTCAAGAGGCCCTGGCTATCAATCCGGAAAGTCAGCCAGCGAAACAAGGCATAACACGTTTAGCCAAGTATCAAGTCGCAGTTGCAGAAAAGGCATTCGCTGAGGGAGACATTCCAATGGCCAAAGAACACCTCCAAATCGCATCGTCGATTATTCCAAGCATGCGTGAAGCGACAAAACTAGAGAAAAAGATCGTTGAATTGGAGGGTAAACGAAGGCTTGAAAAGGCCGAAAAACAGCGCCAGGCGGAGATAGAGCGAAAGCGAGCAGAAGCAATGAAGCTTCAGCAGTCTATCGATTACGCTAAGGCCCGCCTAGACAAAGCCAAAACCGGCGCAGACCAGTTGGAAGCCAAAACTCGCGCGACAACTGCCTACTTCAGCACAGAAAACCTAGTTGCCAAGGCGGCAGAGCTGATCCTTATGGGAGAGCAATTGAATAAAGAGCAATACTACGACGAAGCCAAAAATGCCCTCAATCACGCCCTTAGGGTCATCGCCCAAGCGATAGAAGGCTACACGAATGCGAGAAATGAGGCTAACAGACAGATTCAAAAAGAGGCCAGAATAGACCGACAGCGCGTGGAAGTTAACACATTAGAGGTTGCTCTCAAGAGGGCTCGGCGAAAGCTAAGAAAAATCATGACAAAGATCGATTCCAACAAGGCAACGACCTACGCGCAACAGCCCTACAGAAGCGCACAACAACTCAGCTTACAAGCGGAAGACATGGCATCAAAGGCCTTGAGCCATAAAGAAAGCACCAACTATGACGAAGCCATAGCAGCGTTTAAAGGGGCAATAACCCTGTTCAATCGAGCCTCTAGGGGCTTTGAGAACGCAGATACTCTTGCCAAGGAAAAGATTGCCGAAATCTCCAAACCCAAGCCTCTAACAGAAAAGGACATTGATTATGTGAAGACCCGATTAATGGAATTCAAACAGGCCTATGAGCAACAGGATTTAGAAAAACTGCGGCGGATCTCAACGATGTCGGCGACGCAACTCAACATCCTGAGAATGATATTTAGGGAATATCGTGCTCTCGAAGTCTCGATATCCAACTTCGCCATAATATCCAATAAAAACTCCGCCGCCGCCACGGTAACGATTACCAAGTTGGAAACCCAAAGTGGAGATCAGGTCATTCCATCGGGTCATTGGAGAGAAGCTAAAATCACTTTGTATAAGAAAGGGAATGAATGGGGAAAAATCAACTGGTAGCGGATCGCACAATGGCATTGCTGGATAGCTTTTATTATGGTTTTTCAAACAATTCCTAAAGTATAAACCCAGTCTTTTTATACTACCTAGATCCTGCAATGATCGTGCTTGCAGAGTGAAAGACATTGATTCGTAGAACGAATTTGAGACCGAGTGGAGAAGTGGCACAGGGAGGTCCCATTAATGGACCTAAGGATGGAATCCTCATTGTGATTCCCGAGGGAGCTAATATCGCTATACGGATCAAGAGCTTGTGCTATGTGAGTGCAATCACTTTTAGGACCTAGGTAGTAGCCATCCCATCAGGGCTATTTCAATAATCAAGTTTCTATACTATACACTACACTACAAATTCAGGTAAGTTGGATAGCCAATAAGTAACTCACTATACTGAGTGCTGAATAAACACATAAAACAAGCGGGGAGTGTAGTGAGATTACAAAAGCTTATCACGGCCATCATTCTAGCGAGTCTAATCTATCAACCCTTCTACGCCTTCAGCGCCCAAGAGCTTGCGCTACCAACGCCGGACATTAGCGTCCCGGAGATCGAACATGAGCAACTCAGCGGCCATCAGGACATCGAGCAACTCCTGGAGTTATCGGTCAAAGTAGTCGATGATTCCGGGGTCAAGAAGGTGACCCTGTTTTACCGGGCAATCGGCGCCAAGCAGTTCAAACAACTTGAAATGGTCACCATAGGTGGACAAGGGATCTACACTACGGCTATCCCTCCTGAAGACATGCTCGCACCAGGGCTCGAATACTATATACAGGCCGCTGATACCGCCGGTAACACGGTACTGCGTGGTTTTGAATTTTCACCACTCATCATCTTAGTAGGCACCCCGGGTCTCGAAGA